>NZ_JBSIBZ010000110.1:0-28334 GCF_058245575.1 Streptomyces sp. UF-297
CCCCCCCCCCCCCCCCCCCGCGGCCCCGACCCCACCCACCCGCAGACAGCGCAGCCCACCACCAACACCAACTCGGCCACGGCGAGCAACACAACACCCAGCACCGAAACCCCGCCGACCCCACCAGCGCAGCGCCCCCGCACCGAAACCCCCTCGGCCCCACCCAGCGCAGCACCCCCGCACCGAAACCCCGCCGACCCCGCCAGCGCAGCGCCCCCGCAGCGCCCGGCCCGAAACCTCAGTCGGCCCGTTCATCCTTCGCGTCGCGGGCGAACAGCTGGGTCAGCGTGCTGATCGTGTAGACGTCGGTGGACTCCTCGTCCACCAGGTGCATCTCCGCCAGCCGCTCCAGCCCGTCCTGGATCCGTTCGGGATCGGACCCGGCCAGCGAGGCCGCCACGGACGGGTTCAGGTGCCCGTCCGCGCTGGCCGCCAGCGCCTGCAGCAGCCGCGCGTCGTCCGCCGACAGCCGCGCCACCGACATCCGCAGCGCCGCCGCGATCCCGGTGTCCTCCGCCGACAGCAGCGCCAGCCGCCGCCGTTCGTCGCGCAGCGCCGCGGCCAGCCGCGCCAGCCGCCACCGCGGACGCGCGGTGAGCTGGGCGGCGGCGGCCCGCAGCGCCAGCGGCAGTCCGTCGCACAGCGCGACCAACTCCCGTGCCGCCTCCGGGTCTTCCTCCACCCGCTGCGGCCCGAGCATCGCCCCGAGCAGCGCCACGCCCTCCTGCGGGCCCAGCACCTGGAGCCCCACCGGCCGCGCGCAGTCGGTGGCGACCAGCCCGTCCAGGCGGCTGCGGCTGGTCACCACGGTCGCGCAGCGCGCACCGCCGGGCAGCAGCGGCCGCACCTGCGCGGAGCTGCGGGCGTTGTCCAGTACGACCAGCAGCCGGCGCTCGGCGACCAGCGACCGGAACAGGGCGGACGCGGCCTGCGCCGAGGTGGGGACGTGCTGCGGCAGAGTGCCCAGCGCGAGCAGGAAGTCCCGCAGGATTTCGGCGGGCTGCGCCTCCTCGGCCTCGCCGAACCCCCGCAGGTCGGCGAAGAGCTGCCCGTCGGGGAAGGCCGCGGCGTGCAGGTGTGCCCACTGCACGGCGCACGCCGTCTTGCCGACTCCGGCCGGCCCGGTGACGACCGTCAGCGGACTCTCGTCGGCCTGCACACCGGTCAACGTCGCGCTCAGGGCGGCGAGTTGACCCTCCCGCCCGAGGAAGCGCACCGGCGGCCGCGGCAGCAGCCGAGGCGCGACGACGTCCGGTACGGAGCCCGCACTCCCTGCCACGGCGGCACCTCCGGGCGCAGAGCCCTCGGACGGGACACCCCCGGACGGATCCCCGCTCCCGGCCCCGCCACCCGGCACATCCCCGCCGCCCGGCGTACGACCACCACCCGACGAGTCCCCGCCACCCGCCGCCCGCGCACCGCCCTGCGCCGGCACCACGGCCGACCCCGCGGCCGGTCCCGCAGACGCCCCCGCCGCCCGCGCACCCCCCTGCGCCGGAACCACCGCCGGCCCCGCCGCCCGCAGAATCTCCTCGTACGCGCCGCGCAGCCCCTCGCCCGGATCGACGCCCAGTTCCTCGTCCAGCAGGCGCCGCGTCCGGTGGTACCACTCCATCGCGTCGGACTGCCGCCCCGTACGGAACAGCGCCCGCATCAGCCCGGCGACCAGGCCTTCGCGCAGGGGGTGGTGGACCGCGGCCGTGTAGAGCACGGCGGCGGCCTCCTCGTGTTCGCCCAGCGCCCCGTGCGCCCGCGCCAGTGCCTCGACGGCGGCCAGCCGGCGCTCCTCCAGGGCGTGGGCCGCGGCGGCGAAGGGCGGGCTGGTGACGGTGCCGGTCAGGGCCGGGCCCCGCCACAGGCCCAGCGCCTCGCGCAGCAGCGGCACCGCGTCGCCGGGCGCCGCCTCGGGGCGGGCCAGTGCGACCAGTTCGCTGAAGCGGTGCGCGTCGATCAGGGACTCCGGCATCCGCAGGGCGTACGCGGAGCCCTGCGTGCTCAGCCCGACGCCGTACGCGTCGGCGCCGCCCTCCGCCAGCGTGGCGCGGAGTTTGGAGACGTGCCCCTGGACGACCGTACGGGCGTGCGCGGGCGGCTCGTCCTCCCACAGGGCAGCGATCAACTGCTCCAGCGCAACAGTGGTGTTGGGCTGCAGCAGCATCAGGGCCAGCACGCTGCGCCGCTTGGCGGGCCCGAGCGCCAGCTCGGTCCCGCCCGCGGCGACGGCTATCGGGCCCAGCAGTGAGAACTCCAACTCAGCCCTCCAGGAAGGCGGTCAGCGCGCCGGCGAGCAGGTAGGGGTCCTCGGCGCCGCACAGTTCGCGCGCCGAGTGCATGGACAGGATCGCCACGCCGATGTCGACGGTGGCGATGCCGTGCCGCGCGGCGGTGATGGGTCCGATCGTGGTGCCGCACGGCATGGAGTTGTTGGAGACGAAGGACTGCCAGGGCACCTGGGCCCGCTCGCACGCCGCGGCGAAGACGGCCCGGCCGCTGCCGTCGGTGGCGTACCGCTGGTTGACGTTGACCTTCAGGATCGGGCCGCCGTTGGGCATCGGGTGGTGTCCCGGCTCGTGCCGCTCGGCGTAGTTGGGGTGGACGGCGTGGCCGGTGTCGGAGGACAGGCACACCGTCCCGGCGAACGCGCGCGCCTTGTCCTCGTAGGAGCCGCCGCGCGCGAAGACCGAGCGCTCCAGGACCGTGCCGAGCAGCGGCCCGTCGGCGCCGGTGTCGGACTGGCTGCCGTTCTCCTCGTGGTCGAAGGCGGCCAGTACGGGGATGCAGGGCAGGTCCTCGCGGGCCGCGGCCGCGGCGAGGGCGGCCGTGCCCGCGTGCACGGACAGCAGGTTGTCCATCCGCGGCCCGGCGACCAGCTCGCGGTCGCGGCCGAGGAAGGCGGGCGCCTCGACGCTGTGCAGCATCAGGTCCCAGCCCTGTACGTCGCCCGCGGGCAGCTGCGCCTCCTCCTCCACGAAGGAGATCAGGTCGCCCTCGGCGACCTCGCCCAGGCCCCAGATCGGCGTCATGTGGCGCTGCTTGTCGAGCTTGAGGCCGTCCGCGTTGACGGACCGGTCCAGGTGGACGGCCAGCTGCGGTACGCGCATCAGCGCCCGGTCGACGTTGATGAGCCGGTGGCTGCCGTCGCGCAGTGTGACGCGTCCGCTCAGGCCCAGGTCGCGGTCGAGCCAGGTGTTCAGCAGCGTGCCGCCGTAGATCTCCACGGCGACCTGCCGCCAGCCGCGCGCGCCGGTGTCGGGCACCGGCTTGATGCGCAAATTGGGAGAGTCGGTGTGTGCGCCCACAATCCGGTACGCAGTGGCCGCGGTGGCGTTCTCCGGCACGTACCACGCGATGATCGCGCCGCCGCGCAGGACGTATTTCCCGCCCGCTTCCCCGTCCCACACGTCCGTCTCGGCGACCTGCCGGAACCCGGCCTTCTCCAGCCGCTCCGCCGCGTTCGCCACGGCGTGGTACGGCGAGGGGCTCGCGGCGAGGAAGGACATCAGGTCTTCTGTGTGGCCGCGATCGAAGCGGGAGGCGTTGCTCATGGAATCAGCATAAGGAGCGCCGTCCCTGACAGGGCGGCACGCCGCCCGGCGAATCGAACACATCGGCGGACGGGCCGCCGCCCGACGTGATCAACTGGCGCGATGCGGCGGTGAGTTCAGCGCCCTTTCGTGACCACAGGTACGATTCACATAGAACCTGAGGCGAAAGTCCGCGAAGCCGGAACGGAGGCGTATCCATGCCCGACGAAGAGGGACACCCCTCCCGCGAGGAAATGGTGCTGCGCACAGTCCTGGCCGCGCTGGCCGACCCGCTGCGCTACGAGGTCGTCAAGAGCCTTGCCCACGAGCCGTACGGGGCCGCCCGCACCTGTGTGTCCTTCGGCCTGCCGGTCTCCAAGTCGACGCTCAGCCACCACTTCCGGGTGCTGCGCGAGTCGGGCCTGGTGCGCCAGGTGGACCGGGGCAACAGCCGCGCGGCGACGCTGCGCTGCGCGGACCTGGAGGCCCGCTTCCCGGGCCTGCTCGCCCTTGTACGGGACGCCTGAGCGCCGTACGGCACCGCGCACCGCGCACCGCGCCGCACGGCACCGCGCAACGGACAGGGCCCGCCTCCCCGGGGGATTAGGAGGCGGGCTCTGCCGTTCAGTCTGACCGGTACTGCTCGAGATCGCGTAGAAGATCCCTTGCGCACCCGGCCGCAGGGCGAGGGGTCCTAGAACGCCGCCTCGTCCAGCTCCATCAGCGACTGGTCCACGGACTCGGCCAGCTGCCGCTGCACGGAGACGCCCGGCAGCACGTTGTGCGCGAAGAACTTCGCCGCCGCGATCTTGCCGGTGTAGAAGGCCTTGTCCTTGGACGAGGCGTCCGCCAGCTTCGCGCTCGCCACCGCCGCGCCCTTGAGCAGCAGGTAGCCGATGACGACATCGCCCGAGGCCAGCAGCAGGCGCGAGGTGTTCAGGCCGACCTTGTAGATGGACTTGACGTCCTTCTCCGTGGCGGCGAGGTCGGTCAGCATGGCGCCGACGATCGCCTCCAGGTCGGCGGCGGCCTTGCCCAGCTCGCCGCGGGCCTGCTCCAGCTCCTCGCCGCCCACGCCCTCGGCCAGGAACTTCTTGATCTCCTCGGCGAGGGTGTTCAGCGCCTGGCCCTGGTTACGGACGATCTTCCGGAAGAAGTAGTCCTGGCCCTGGATGGCGGTGGTGCCCTCGTAGAGGGTGTCGATCTTGGCGTCCCGGATGTACTGCTCGATCGGGTACTCCTGCAGGTAGCCGGAGCCGCCGAAGGTCTGCAGGGACTGCGCCAGCTGCTCGTAGGACTTCTCCGAGCCGTAGCCCTTGACGATGGGCAGCAGCAGGTCGTTGAGCGCGTGCAGCGCCGAGGCCTCCTCGCCCTCGGCCTCCTTGACCGCGATCGCGTCCTGGACGGAGGCGGTGTAGAGCACCAGCGCGCGCATGCCCTCCGCGTACGCCTTCTGCGTCATCAGCGAGCGGCGCACGTCGGGGTGGTGGGTGATGGTGACCTTCGGCGCGGACTTGTCCATGAAGTTCGCCAGGTCCGGACCCTGGACGCGCTCCTTGGCGTACTCAAGGGCGTTGAGGTAGCCGGTCGACAGCGTCGCGATGGCCTTCGTGCCGACCATCATCCGCGCGAACTCGATGATGCGGAACATCTGGCGGATGCCGTCGTGCTTGTCGCCGATCAGCCAGCCCTTGGCGGGGTGCTGGTCGCCGAAGGTCATCTCGCAGGTGTTGGAGGCCTTCAGGCCCATCTTGTGCTCGACGTTGGTGGCGTAGACGCCGTTGCGCTCGCCCAGCTCGCCGGTCTCCCAGTCGAAGTGGTACTTCGGCACGAGGAAGAGGGAGAGGCCCTTGGTGCCCGGACCGGCACCCTCGGGACGGGCGAGGACGTAGTGGAGGATGTTCTCCGACATGTCGTGCTCACCGGAGGTGATGAAGCGCTTCACACCCTCGATGTGCCAGGAGCCGTCCTCCTGCTCGACGGCCTTGGTGCGGCCCGCGCCCACGTCCGAGCCGGCGTCCGGCTCGGTGAGGACCATGGTGGAGCCCCACTGCTTCTCGACGGCGATCTCGGCGACCTTCTTCTGCGCCTCGTTGCCCTCGGAGTGCAGGATGCCGGCGAAGGCCGGGCCGGAGGAGTACATCCAGATCGCCGGGTTCGAGCCGAGGATCAGCTCCGCGTACGACCAGATCAGGGTCGCCGGGGCGGTGGTGCCGCCGATCTCCTCGGGCAGGCCCAGACGCCAGTACTCGGAGTCCATGAAGGCCTGGTAGCTCTTCTTGAACGTGTCCGGAATCGGTGCGGTGTTGGTCTCCGGGTCGAAGACCGGAGGGTTGCGGTCGGCGTCCGCGAAGGAGTCGGCCAGCTCGTTCTCGGCGAGGCGGGCCAGCTCCGACAGGACGCTCTTGGCGGTCTCGACATCCATCTCCGCGAACGGTCCGGTGCCGTAGACGCTGTCGCGGCCGAGCACCTCGAAGAGGTTGAACTCGATGTCGCGGAGATTCGACTTGTAGTGCCCCATGGGTACGGCTCCGTAATGGCTCGGGAGGCAGGGTCCTCAAACGCAATACCAGCAAGTAGCCAAAATGATGCTACCCATCGGTAATAAGAGGCAACCCCTATCCGCCCATCTGTGACGAGGGTCCCTGCTACCTACGGGGCCGGAGGTTGTGATGTGGAGGAAGTGACGAGGGTGGCGCGGCCGGTGGCCGGGTCAGCGCGGCCAGCTTTCGGGGGTGGAGCTGGTGACCACCTCGCACACGGCGGGCTTGCCGGGCGCCGGCGAGCGGCCCTCGGCGACCACGCGGGCGCCGTCGAGCAGGATGCGGCAGGTGGCGGTGGTGCCCGGGGCGGGGCGCACCTCCAGCCGGGCCTCCTGGCCGGTGTTCACCATGACCCGGGTCTTCCAGGGCAGCGCGGCCGCTCCCGTACGGTCCGTGCGCCGCTCGTCCTCGTAGCGGTCCGGATTGTGCTCGTACCGGATCTCGGTGGCCCGCGGCTCCCCGCCCGCGGCCCCGGCCTCGTACGTCAGGTACCAGGCGCTGCCGCCCATCTTCTGCTTGATCCAGGTCATATTGCCCTTGGCCCACAGCACCCCGCCCACCACCAGCGCCGCGAGCACCGCACCCGCCGTCGCCAGTACGACGCTGCCGCGGGAGAAACCGGTGGAGGGGTGGTGCTGGCGCGACATGGGGGCCTCGGGGGGTGTGGGGGGCGAGCCGGAGGGGATGCGTCACGGATGTCCGTTGTGTGCACCTGCGCCCACGCTAGTTTCGGACGCCGCCGCCCGTGATCGCCCGCCGGGCTGATCCCGGCATCGGCCATAGGTCCCACAGGGGAGTGCCGGATACGACTTCGTGCGTAGGTACGGCGCCCGACGGCGAATCGCTACTCTGTGGCGCATGTACGGCTACGACCAGAACGCGGGTGCCGGGCAGCAGCAGTACGGTGCTCCGCCGCCCCCGCCGCAGCATCCGGCCTCCGGTGGCTATGGTGAGCAGCCGCTCTACCCGGAGCCGTCGCCGCCCTCGCTCGCCGACGCGGTGCGCGCCTTCACCACCGGCTCGATGTCGCCGGAGGACTTCCAGAGCATCTTCTCCACGTCCAAGATCTACTGCCCGCGCGGGGAGAACCCCGGCTTCCTGGCGCTGCACAACACCCAGCAGCCGGTGATCCCGATGTTCACCTCGCTCAAGGAGCTGCGGCGGTACGCGGGCAAGGAGTCCAAGTACTTCGTGATCACCGGCGCCGAGGTCCTGGACCTGCTGCCCACCGGTTACGGCTTCGTCCTGGACATGGAGGGCGACCACCGGATGGTCTTCGACGCCAAGGCCGTGGAGCAGATGGTCGACTTCGCGATGCGCCGGATGTACGGCTAGCCCTCCCCGGGCTTCCGTACCTCTCGCACCACCCCTTCTCGCCTGCGAAAACAGAACAGGGAATGTCGCACGCCTTGCAGGTTGTTCAGTGTTCAACTAAGTTGAATGGCGAACGACCGAGGAGGCCGTCATGCCCGCTGTGACCGTTGAGAACCCGCTGACCCTGCCGCGCGTCGCGGCACCCGCCGAGGCGCTGCAGCGCCCCGTGCTCGCCGTCGCCACGGCGCCGGGCGGCTTCGAGGGGGAGGGCTTTCCGGTACGCCGTGCCTTCGCCGGCATCGACTACAAGTACCTCGACCCGTTCATCATGATGGATCAGATGGGCGAGGTGGAGTACGCACCGGGAGAGCCCAAGGGCACGCCCTGGCACCCCCACCGCGGCTTCGAGACCGTCACGTATCTCATCGACGGCACCTTCGTGCACCGCGACTCCCACGGCGGCGGCGGTGTCATCAACGGCGGTGACACCCAGTGGATGACGGCGGGCTCCGGCCTGCTGCACATCGAGGCGCCGCCGCAGGAGCTGGTCATGAGCGGCGGGCTCTTCCACGGCCTCCAGCTGTGGGTGAACCTCCCGGCCAAGGACAAGATGATGGCGCCGCGCTACCAGGACATCGGCGGCGGGCAGGTCAAGCTGCTCACCTCCGCCGACGGCGGTGCGCTGCTGCGGCTGATCGCCGGCGACATCGCGGGGCACCGCGGGCCCGGCATCACGCACACACCGATCACGATGATGCATGTGTCGGTCAACCCGGGCGCCGAGCTGACGCTGCCGTGGCGGGCGGACTTCAACGCCCTGGCCTACGGGCTGGCGGGCCGCGGCACCGCCGGCACCGAGGCACGCCCCTTCCGTACGGGCCAGACGGTGGTCTTCGGCGCCGGTGACTCGATCACCCTCCGCGCCGACGAGTCCCAGGAGTCCCGCAGCCCGAACCTGGAGGTGGTCCTGCTGGGCGGCCTGCCGATCCGGGAGCCGATGATGCACTACGGCCCCTTCGTCATGAACACCCACGCCGAACTGGCCCAGGCCTTCGAGGACTTCCAGGCGGGCCGCCTGGGCACGGTCCCGTCCGAGTCCAGCCCGTCCGGCGCCTGAGGACGGGCCCGGCGGAGCCGGGGCGATACCGCTCCCCCCACGGTGCCGCGCCGACACGGCACCGTGTGGTGGACTGGCCCGGTGCGTAAGGGAACTGATCAGGAATCGCCGCTGCTGCCCGTCGAGGCCCGCCGCGCAGCGGCATGGTGCGGGGTGGGCCTGCTCGTCGCCGCCGTGGCCGCCGTCGGCGTCTGGCTGTGCGTGACGCTCAGCGCCGCCGTCACCCCCGTACTCCTCGCCCTGCTGGGCAGCGCCCTGCTCGGCCCGCTGTACCGCCGCCTGGTGGCGATGAAGCTGAACCGGTCGCTGGCGGCGGGCCTGACCTGCATGGTCCTGCTGGTGGTCGTCGGCGGCGCCGGCTACATCGTGGTGAGCGCGCTCATCGAGACCGGCGACCAGATCATCGAGTCGCTCAAGGACGCGGCCAAGGACGTCTCCAAGTACTTCGGCGCGGCCGGGACCTCGCTGGACGACATCGCCTCCAACGCCAAGGGCCTGATCGGCAAGTTCGGCGGCACGGCCGCCTCCGGTGTGCTGGCCGGGGTGGGCATCGTCGCGCAGTTCGTGGCGGCCGCCGTGCTCGCGCTGTTCCTGACGTTCTTCTTCCTGCGGGACTCCGGCAAGGCGGTCGGCGCGCTGCACGACTGGGCGCCCGGCACGTCCGGGCCGCACCTGGAGCGGATGGCCCGGCGCGGCTTCCAGGCCATCGAGGGCTTCATGCGCGGTACGACGCTGATCGCGCTGATCGACGCGGTCGGCATCACCATCGGCCTGCTGATCCTGGGCGTGCCGGGCGCGGTGGGCCTGGGCGCCCTGGTCTTCGTCGGCGCCTACATCCCCTACCTGGGCTCGTTCATCTCCGGCTCGGTCGCGGTGCTGGTGACCTTCGCCGACCTCGGGGTGGCCAAGGGGGTGTGGGCGCTGGGCATCGTGCTGGCCGTCTTCTTCCTGGAGGGCCACATCCTCCAGCCGATAGTGCAGAGCCGTACGGTCCAGATGCACCCGGCGGTGGTGATGCTGGCGATCACGGCGGGCGCGAGCGTGGCCGGGATCCTGGGCATGCTGCTGGCGGTGCCGCTGGTCGCGGCGGCCTTCGGGGTGCTCTCCGAGCTGCGCGGCCATTACGGGCAAGAGTCGACGGCGGACACCGGCGCCCCTTAAGGGGCGCGGGGAACCGCGCGACCAGCCACGGACGGCCCGCAGCCGGCCGACAGCATGTCCAGTGGAGCGCTCAGGCAGCCGCCTCGTCGGCGGTCCCGGCCGCGTCCTGGGTCGCGGCCCCCGCCTCCCCCTGGTCCTCGTACAGCTCGAACCACGTGGACTTGCCGTCGCCGCGCGGGTCCACGCCCCAGGCGCCCGCCAGCAGTTCCATGAGCATCAGGCCGCGGCCGGAGGAGGCCAGTTCGCCGGGGGTGCGGCGGTGCGGCAGCTCGTCGCTGCCGTCGGCGACATCGACGCGGATACGGCGCCGGCCCCGCTCGCCGGAGATCTCGGCGACCAGCAGGGCGTCCCCGTCGGTGTGCATCAGGACGTTGGTGACCATCTCGGAGACCATCAGGACCGCGGAGTCGACCTGGTCCTCGTCCGCCCAGTCGTGCAGCACGTCGCGGATCTGCCGGCGGGCCTCGGCTATCCGCTGCGGCTCGGCCTGGGCGATGGTCAGCACCGTGCGCCGTACCGGGAGTTGGGCGCTGCGGCCGCCGGTTCCCACCCCGCAGCTGCCGCCCTCGCGGCTGAGCAGCAGCACGGCGATGTCGTCCTCGCGCCGGTCGACGAAGGGCCCGGTGGTGTGGTGCGAGGAGGGCCCGTGCACGGCCTGGATCAGGGCGTCGGCGAGCTTTTCCAGCTCGCCGCCCTCCCAGGTCTCGATGACGTGGCGCAGCCGGGTCCAGCCGGACTCCAGGTCGTGGCCGCCGGTCTCGATGAGCCCGTCGGTGCACACCAGCATCGTCTCGCCGGGCTCCAGGACCAGGCGGGTGGTGGGGTAGTCGGTGTCGGGGTGGATGCCCAGCGGGAGGCCGCCGGAGGTGGGGCGGACGAGCAGGGTGCCGTCGGTCATGCGGATGGCGGGGTCGGGGTGCCCGGCGCGGGCGATGTCCAGCAGGCCCGTCGCCGGGTCGACCTCGATGTAGAGGCAGGTGGCGAAGCGCGGGTCCTCGCCGCCGAACTCGGTGTCGTTGATCCCGGCCAGGAAGCGGGAGGCGCGCGAGAGGACCGCGTCGGGGTGGTGGCCCTCGGAGGCGTAGGCGCGCAGCGCGATCCGCAGCTGGCCCATCAGGCCGGCGGCCCGTACGTCGTGTCCCTGTACGTCGCCGATGACCAGGGCGATCCGGCCCGACGGCAGCGTGATCATGTCGTACCAGTCGCCGCCGACCTCCAGGCCGCCGCCGGTGGGCACGTACCGCGCGGCCACCGTCATCCCGGGGATGTCCGGCTGCACCGTGGGCATCATGGAGCGCTGGAGTCCCACCGTCAGCTCGCGCTGGGACTCCTGGTCGCTGGCGCGGGCCAGCGCCTGGCCGAGCATGCGGGCGACCGTGGTCAGCACCGAGCGCTCGTCGGGGGTGAAGGCGACGGGCTGGCCGAAGGCGGCCATCCAGGCGCCGATCGTACGGCCCGCGTTGACCAGCGGGATGAAGGCCCAGGACTGCCGGTTGAAGGCCCGGGCCAGCGGCCAGGTGGCGGGGAAGCGGCGGCGGTAGTCGTCGGGGGTGGGCAGGTAGACGGCGCGTCCGGTGCGGATGACCTCGGCGGCCGGGTAGTCGGTGTCCAGGGGCAGGTCGCAGAAGGGCTTCTCGTCGCCGGGCTGGTGGCCGTGGTGCCCGATGACGGAGAGGCGGTCGCCCTCGATGCCGAAGACCGCCAGGCCGTCGGGCATGAAGCCGGGCATGGACAGGCCTGCGGCGACGTGCAGCACCTCGGCGGTGGAGCGGGCCTCGGCCAGCGCCCGTCCCGCGTCCAGCAGGAAGGCCTCGCGCGAGCGGCGCCAGTCGCCGGTGACGGGGGTGTGCGCGGCATCCGCGCGGGTGCCGGGCTGGGGCTCGGGCACTTCCTGGAGGGTGCCGACGAACTCGTAGTCGCGGCCCTTGAGCAGGGCGCGGCCGCGGCCGCGCACGATGCGCTGGGTGCGGCCCTTGGTGTCCACGACGCGCAGCCGGCCCTCGGCCAGGCTGTCCTCGCTGATGGCGAGCCCTGCGATACCGCGGATCTCGACCCAGTCCACGGGGTGGAAGCGGGAGCGTACGGCGGCTTCGGTCAGCTCCACCGCTTCGGCGGGCAGTCCCAGCAGCCGGGCCGCCTCGGCGTCGAGGGTCACCCGTCCCGAGGCGTTGTCCCAGCGCCACAGGCCGGTCGCGATGGCGGCCAGGAGATCCATGGTGCGCATTGCATCACTTTATGTGGCTTTGAAGAGGGGCCACCAGCGAGGTGGGCGTGACCATCCTCCCACGGTGATCTTGACGCGTATATGCCAAAGACTGCCGCGTGATAAGGGCGGTAACCTGGAGCGGATAAATCCACCCCCAGACTTTGCGATGGACGAGTGATGCATCGGTACCGGTCCCATAACTGTGGCGAGCTCCGAGCCTCGGACGTCGATGCCGACGTCCGCCTCAGCGGCTGGCTGCACAATCGACGCGACCTCGGCGGCATCCTCTTCATCGACCTGCGGGACCACTACGGTCTCGTCCAGCTCGTGGCCCGCCCCGGCACCCCCGCCAACGAAGCCCTCGGCTCGCTGACCAAGGAAACCGTCGTCCGTATCGACGGCAAGGTCAGCGCGCGCGGCGCGGACAACGTCAACCCCGACCTGCCCACCGGCGAGATCGAGATCGAGGTCTCCGAGGTCGAGGTGCTCGGCGCCGCCGAGCAGATCCCCTTCACGATCAACGCGGAGGACGGGGTCAACGAGGAGAAGCGCCTGGAGTACCGCTTCCTGGACCTGCGCCGCGAGCGGATGCACCGCAACATCATGCTGCGCACCGCCGTCATCTCCGCCATCCGCCACAAGATGGTGGCCCTCGGCTTCAACGAGATGGCGACGCCGATCCTCTCGGCGACCTCCCCCGAGGGCGCCCGCGACTTCCTGGTCCCCTCGCGCCTGCACGCCGGCCGCTTCTACGCGCTGCCGCAGGCCCCGCAGCAGTTCAAGCAGCTGCTGATGATCGCGGGCTTCGACCGCTACTTCCAGATCGCGCCCTGCTTCCGCGACGAGGACGCCCGTGCGGACCGCTCGCCGGGCGAGTTCTACCAGCTCGATGTCGAGATGAGCTTCGTGGAGCAGGAAGACGTCTTCCAGCCCATCGAGAAGCTGATGACCGAGCTGTTCACCGAGTTCGGCGGCGGCCGCACGGTCACCTCGCCCTTCCCGCGGATCCCCTTCCGCGAGTCGATGCTCAAGTACGGCTCCGACAAGCCGGACCTGCGCGCCGAGCTGGAGCTCGTCGACATCTCCGACGTCTTCGAGGGCTCGGAGTTCAAGGCCTTCGCGGGCAAGCACGTGCGTGCCCTGCCGGTGCCGGACGTGGCCGCGCAGTCCCGCAAGTTCTTCGACGGCCTGGGCGACTTCGCCGTCCAGCAGGGCGCCAAGGGCCTGGCCTGGGTCCGCGTCGGCGAGGACGGCTCGCTGTCCGGCCCGATCGCCAAGTTCCTCACCGAGGAGAACGTCAAGGTCCTCACCGAGCGCCTGGGCCTTCAGGCCGGCCACGCCGTCTTCTTCGGCGCGGGCGACTTCGACGAGGTCTCCAAGATCATGGGCGCGGTCCGTGTCGAGGCCGCCAAGCGCGCCGGGCACTTCGTCGAGAACGAGTTCCGCTTCTGCTGGATCGTCGACTTCCCGATGTTCGAGAAGGACGAGGACACCGGCAAGATCGAGTTCTCGCACAACCCCTTCTCCATGCCCCAGGGCGGCCTTGAGGCCCTGGAGACCATGGACCCCCTGGACATCCTCGCCTGGCAGTACGACATCGTCTGCAACGGCACCGAGCTGTCCTCCGGCGCCATCCGTAATCACGAGCCCGAGGTCATGTACAAGGCCTTCTCGATCGCCGGTTACGACAAGGAGACGGTCGAGGCCGAGTTCGGCGGCATGCTGCGCGCCTTCAAGTTCGGCGCCCCGCCGCACGGCGGCATCGCCCCGGGCGTGGACCGCATCGTGATGCTGCTGGCGGATGAGCCCAACATCCGCGAGACCATCGCCTTCCCGCTCAACGGCAACGCCCAGGACCTGCTCATGGGCGCCCCGAGCGAGGTCGAGGAGTCCCGCCTGAAGGAGCTGCACCTCAGCATCCGCAAGCCGCAGGTGAAGTAGTCCGCTCGTACGTATGAAGGGCCCGCGATCGACGGATCGCGGGCCCTTCGGCTTGCCACGCTCCGGTGCATGGATGCCGACGGCGTACTGATGGCCGTCGAGGTCACCTCCAGCGACTCGGACACGGACCGGCGGGACCGGAGGGAGAAGCCGATCGCATACGCCCAGGCGGGCATCCCCGTGTACCTGCTGATCGACCGCGACAGGTGCGAGGTCAAGGTGCACTCCCAAGGTGACGGTGAGCGGTACTCGATGGTGACGACGGTGCCGTACGGCACCGTCGTCACGCTGCCCGACCCAGTAGGCATCGAGCTGGACACCGAGCCGCTGAAGAACTGGGTGCACTGACGCCGAAGGGCCCGCGGTTGCGGGCCCTTCGTGCGTCCGTGTCCGGTTCGCTAGTCGGCCGGCCGGGCCGACCGGCCGAAGAACTCCAGCTCGGCGAGGGCCACTTGCTTGTCCTTGGCGACGCCGTACGCCGAGCGCAGCACCAGCCGTACGCTGACCGCTCCCCGGGCGCGCAGGTCGATCTTCTGGGCGCCGCCGTCGTTGATGCGGTGCGGCGTGGAGCGCCGCTTTCCCGCCGAGTCCGTCACGATCACGTCGAAGTCCATGGGCCTGGCCTGGGCCGCGGCCTGCGCGGTGCGCGGCGACGTGCCGGGCGTGATCATCAGGTTGAGCAGATCGGTGGGAGTGGCGAAGTCCGCCTGGATCCACTGGCCGGCCGAGTCGCCCGAATAGCCCGTGCCCCACCAGGTGTTGGAGTACCCGTCGAAGGCGAGCCGCGGCCCGTGCTTGGGGTCGGAGTGCGAGGCCTGATAGCCGGTGGGGTGCACGGGCACACGCTTGGCGAAGTGGTCCTGCACGGCCCGCGCGGCGGGCGGCCCGCCGAAGATCCCGCCGACCACGACGCCCACGACGACGACGGCCACCACGGCCCGCCCGATCCACCGCTTGCGGTCCCGCCGCAGCCGCGGCCGCTGCCCCGCGTAGGGGCCCTCCGCCTCCGGCCGGTCCGACTCCCGCAGCGGACTGGTGCAACTGCGGCAGAAGTACCGCCGCGGCGCGTTGGGCACCCCGCACCCCGGGCACGGCGGCCCGGACTCCGGCTCCATGGGCCCGGCCTGCCGCACCTGGGGCCGCGCCGCCTCGGGCCTGCCCGGCAGCACACCCCCCGGCGCCTCCGGCGGCGCGGCGGCCGGTCCGGCCTCCGGCACGGGCACCAGCAGCGACCGCACCGCCGTATCCGAGATCCCCGCCTCCCCGTGCCGCTGCCCGCTGCCCCCGGCACGCCCCGGCGGCTCCCACTCCGCCCCGGGCTGCCGCGGCGGCACGCCGCTCCCGGCACTCGGCAGCGGCACGGTGGGCTCGGCCGAGCCGGCCGGCTTCCCCGATCCCGAGCCGGGCCCCTCCTGGTACGACGGCGCGGCGCCGCCCTGCGGGCCCGTGCGCTGCGCGTCGGCCCGGCCGTACGGTCCGGAGCCGCCGGCCTGCCCTTGCCGCCCGCCCGCGGCCGCGCCGTAGCCCTCCTGCCCACCGCTCCCGGGCGGGCCGAACGCACCCGCCGGGCTGCTCTGAGGCGACGGCGCGTCGGACCCGTACGGGTTCTGGGTGCGTGCGTCGGTCTGGTGGTACGTGCCGGCCGGGGGCGTCGGGCTGTCGCCGTACGAAGGCGAGGGCGCCGCGTACGGGCCGGGTGCGGCGCCCGCTCCGGTCGCGGGTGCGGCGCCGCTCGGGTTCGACGGCGAGGCGGGGCCGTGCGAGCCGGTGCCGCGCGCGTCGGACGAGCCGGTGGCCCCGGCCGTGGATGCCGGGCCGCCCTGGTGCGAGGGAGTACTGCTTCCGTACGGGCCGGTCGACCCGGCCGTCGGCGCGGCATTGCTCGCGTGCGACGGCGAGGCCGCTGCGTGCGGGCCCGCGTCGCTCGGCGGGGACGCGGCGGCGCCGGGGCCGGGCGATGTTTCACGTGAAACGGAGTGTGGAGACGGCGAGTTGGGGGTGGGCGCGGAAGGTGGGCTGTTGCTGTCCGAGGCGGGGCCGGAAGGGGAGGCGCTGCCCGAGGGCGTACCGGGACCGGTGCCCGAGGGGCCCGGGGCGCCGGCGGGTGACGCCGGGGTGTCCCAGCGCAGGAAGGCGCTGCAGGAGTCGCAGAAGGACTGGCCGGTCTGGCGCGCCGGGGTGCCGCACTCCGGGCATGTCACCGCGGGAGAAGGGGGGTTGGGCATGGTCAGGAGGTCCCTTCAGGGGAGGGTGTGGTGGTCACCTCGGCCGTGAAGGGGAGGTGGGCGGGGCGGGTCGCGGCGACGACGGCCTGCAGGCGGTGGCGGTCGATGGAGGCGGCGGCGGTCGCGTCGCGCACCCGCAGGGTCACGTGCAGGGCGGGCCGCGGGGTGCCGGGGAAGGCGCCGAGCGGCCGCGCGGACCAGGTCGCCCCGCCGCTCTCGGTGATCTCGGGCCGTACGCCGAAGGCCAGTTGGACGGCGGCCGACAGCCCGCGGCGGGTGCCGCGGACCCGGTGCAGGGCGATCGCGCTCGCCACGGCGTGGCGGCGCACCGGCAGCGGCTCGGTGCCGTCCAGCTCCGTGCCGACCCAGCCGGTGAGCCAGTCCAGGAAGTCCTCCGGCGCCAGCGCGGGCGTGAAGTACGCCTCCAGACAGTCCAGCGCGGTGAACAGCGGCGCCAGTACCGTGTCGAGCCCGGCGACGAAGCGCAGCGCCAGATCGTCGTCGGCGAAGACGGCGGGCAGCTGGTCGGCCAGCGGGTGCGGGGAGTCGAGCCCCGGTACGGTGCCGCGGGCCGAGAGCGCACCGGTGTCCTTGTACGGCGTGGTCATCGGGCCTCGATGACGCGCACGCGGTGGTCGAAGGGGAACAGCAGCGCGGACGGGGCGAGTTCGATGCGGTCGGTGGCATCGCCGCGGCGCCCGGAGAGCGGGTCGGCGGGGTGCAGCAGCACCTCGTCGACCAGCTCCACGCCCGGCACCCGCTGCAGCGCCGCGAAGATCTCGCCGGAGCGCAGCGGGCGACCGAACGGCCAGCCCTCCCCGTGCGCCCCGCCGGTCAGCGGGTCGAGGTAGGCGTACAGGGCGTCCAGCGCCTGCTCCCGTACCCGCTCGGCCTGCGCCGCGCGGAAGGAGTGCAGCGTGGCGACGACGGTCACGCCCTGGTAGAAGGGCGGGCCGACCGAGAGCCGGGTGCCCAGCGGGCGGCGGTCGTCGAGGAACTGCGTGACGCGGCCGAGGAGTTCGTCGCCGGGCACCAGCTGCTCGAAGCGCAGCCGTCCGCCGCGGTCGGGCACCGCCTGCGGCACGACCAGTACGCGCACCGCGTTCTCGCCCGCCTCCGCGGCGTCCGCGGCCAGGCAGTGGATGCGCGCGGTCTCCGGCGCGGCCCGGCGCGCCAGCTCCTCGTAGTCGCGCGCGGTCACCGCCCGCTCCTGCGCGCGCAGCGCGATCGGCGCGCGGACCTTGGCCTCCTGCACCGTCTCGCCGTTGACCCCGCCGCGTGCCGCCTCACGGTTCTCCACCCGGGCCACGTACGGGATCGAGCTGCGCAGCACCTGGATCGCGCCGCGCGCCACATTGCCCGCGCGCCCGCCGCCGGTGCGGTAGCGCGCGGCCCGGATCGCCGCGCCCTTGGGCGGTACGGCGCCGAACTGCCGCAGCGTGCCGTCCGGTTCGCGCACCGCGGGGCCGAAGGCCAGCTCGCCGCTGGAGGCGTCCAGGGTGACATGCCGGTCCTCGGGCCCGGAGCGCGCGAAGTCGGCGACGACCTGCCACTCCTGCCAGCCCTCGCCGTCGGAGATCTCAAGGGTCAGCGGCGGCTGGTCGGCGACGACCGGCGCGTGCGCCAGCCGCAGCCGCTGCCCGGGCACGCCCGCCGACTCGCCCAGCGCCTCGTCCCGTACGACCTCGGCGTGCGCGGCCTTCGTGGTGCCGCCGATGGTGAACGCGGCGGCGGCCCGGACCGTCGGCGAGGCGCTGTAGAACGGCTGGCCCTGGGCGGCCTCCACCACCCGGCAGCGCACCCAGCCCGCGTCGGTGCGCCCGACCCGGGAGACGGTGTGGCCGGCGGGGATGTGCAGTACGACCTCGCCGGGCCGGTTCAGACCGCCGGTGGAGTCCTCGTCCACCTCGCAGACGGCCCAGCCGGCCGCGGTCCACGCCTCCCACACCAGCGGCGGCTGGCGCGGGTCCACGCCCACGCCGTCCACCCGGCTGTCCAGCTGGAGTACGGCCGTACAGCGCGGCACCGCGGCCGACAGCCCGAACAGCAGGGTGTCGCCGGGCTGCGGGGAGGCGGCGAACGCGGCCACGTCCTGCCCGCCGAACACATCGGCGCCGCAGTCCTCGGGCGCCCCGCCCGCCGTCTGGCGCACCACGGCTTCCAGTTCGCAGGGCCACACCGTCAGATCGTCCTCGGTCGCGAAGGCCACCGCCTCCTCGGTCTCCGTACGGCTGGTGGCCACCTCCGTGCCGGCGGGCAGCACCACCGGCTCGGCCTGCGGCGCGGACAGCCAGAAGGTGACGTCCGCGCGGGCCGCGGCGGGCGGGAAGAGGGTGATGCCGAGGAGGTCGAGGAAGGCCAGATGGTTCTTCTCCGGGACCCGGTTGAGGCGGTAGACGATCTGGTCGGCCATGTGCGCGACCGCCTCGATGAGGGTGACGCCCGGGTCGGAGACGTTGTGGTCGGTCCACTCCGGGCAGCGCTGCTGGACATAGCGCTTGGCGTCGTCGACGAACTGCTGGAAGCGCCGGTCGTCGAGGTGGGGTGCGGGCAGGGCCATCGGACTTCAGACTCCGCTTTCGGTGTGCGGGGAGGACTCGGAGGACTCGTGGGAGGGGATGACGTAGAAGGGGAAGACGAGACTGCGCGGGTTGTTGGTGCCGCGCACGCTGTAGCTGACGTCGATGAACAGCACGGCCGGTTCGTCGGGGGCCGGCGAGACCGTCACCTCCAGCACCTCGATCCGCGGCTCCCAGCGGTCCAGTGAGGCGCGCACCTCGTAGCGGATGCGCCCCGCCGTGGCCTCGTTGACCGGCGCGAAGACCAGGTCGTGGACCGCGCAGCCGAATTCGGGCCGCATCGGCCGCTCGCCGGGCGCGGTGGCCAGCACCAGCCGGATCGACTCCTCGATCTCGCGCTCGCGGCGGACCAGCGCGATGCCGCCGCCCGCGTCCATGCGCAGCGGGAACCCCCAGCCCGCGCCGACGAACTGCTCACTCACCTCGGTGCACCTCCTCGCCCATCGCCTTGCCCATCGCCACCAACTCCTCCTAGAACGGCAGGGCGTTGCGCAGGACGGCCGGCGCCGTCAGCGCGACCGTGGCCGCCGAGTTGACGGTCACCGGGCCGACCGCCGTGATCCCGGCCGTACCGGTCGCGTTGATCGTCGCCGCGCCGCCCGCGGTGATCGCCGCGGCGCCACCCACGTTGATCGTCGCCGCGCCGCCCGCCATGACCCCGAACTTCGCGCCCGCCTTGATGTCCACCGCCCCGCCCGCGCTCATCGTCAGCGAGCCGCCGGCCGTCAGCGACAGATTGGCGCCCGCCTTGATCTGCACGTTCCGGGTCCCGGTGATGGAGACGGAGCCGTCGCTCTTGATGGTGACGCTGGTGCGCGCCTCGTCCATGTGGACGGTGAGGCGGCCGTTGCCGGTCTGCAGCCGGATGCCGCTCTTCATACGGGACTTGGCGTCCACCAGCTCCATGGTGTGCCCGCTGCGCGAGGTGAAGGAGCGCCAGTTGATCCGGCCGCTGGTCGGGTCGACCGCGGGCAGCCCGTCCTGCTGCGGGGTGGGCTTGTCGACGCCGTTGTAGAGCCCGGCCAGGACGTAGGGGTGCTCCAGCGAGCCCCGGTCGAAGGCGCACAGCACCTCGTCGCCCACTTCGGGCAGCACCAGCCCGCCGCCGCGGACACCGCCCAGCTGCGCGACCCGGCACCAGTCGCTCTCGTAGGTCTGGGAGAGCCAGGGGAAGCGCAGCTTGACCCGGCCCAGCTTCAGCGGGTCCTTGGCGTTGCTCACCAGCGCCATGGCCACGCCCGGCATGGGCGGCGCCGGCTCGCTGCCGCCGGAGGCGAGCCCGTACAGGGACCGGAACTGCCGCCCCGAGACGGTCAGCCAGGTGGTGAACGGCTGCCCGGAGGCGAAGACATGGCGCACCCCGGTGGCGGTGTACTTGCCCTCGAAGGGGAAGCCCGCGCCCTTGAGGGCGACCGGCCTGCCGGGCCGCAGCTCCGGATTGCCGGTGACCGCCACCTCCAGCTCCGCGAAGGAGCCCGCCACGTCGTCGGCGAGCGCCTCGGCGGCGTGGGTGACCTGGGCCTGGGTGGTGTACGGGGTGTGGGTGGCGGTCAGTTCGGCCTTGCCGAAGGGCCGGGTCAGCGCGGACGGCGCGATGTCGGCGACGATGTCCTTGCTGGTGGCGGCCGTCGACTTGGCGGACAGCGCGCGCTTGGTGCGCATGTCCCAGCCGCGCGCGCCCGCCGTGGAGACCTGCCCGGCGGCGGTGACCGCGACCCGGCTGTGCTGCGCGTTGTGCCCGAACTCCAGGACGTACGGGCTCTGCGCGGCCGGTGTGGTGTCCGCGGGCGCCCCCGAGGCCGGCGGCAGGCCGGTGAAGGTGAGCTTGCCCTTCTCGTCGAAGCTCAGATGGGTGTCGTTCTCCTGCGCCAGGCGGATCAGGAAGTCCCAGTCGGTGATGTTGGGCTGGGTCGCCAGCTCGTAGACGGTGGGCGTGGAGTCGATCTTGCCCAGGGTCAGGCTGTTGAGGGCGGCGATGCGGCGCACGATGTCGGAGGCGGTCATGTTGGGGTAGCCCGCCACCCGGCGGTTGCGCAGCAGCCGGTGGCCGGGGTCGTAGCCGCGTACGACCAGGGACTTGCCGCCCGCGTCCGCGTCCACCTCCAGCGCCGTCACCTCGCCGGTCAGCATCGGCTTGCCGCGCTGCCCGTCGGTGAAGGGGCACAGCACCGCCTTCGCGCCCACCTTGATCTGCGGGAACTTCTCCAGGATGTCGCCGCCGGAGTCGGTGAAGGTCAGCTGGAAGGCGGAGGGCACATTGGCGCTGGCGTCCACCCAGCCCTCGGTCAGCAGCACCGCGAGCTTGTCGGGCAGCACGGAGCCGCCGATCTCCGCGTGCAGCACGCTGGTGTACGTTCGCTCGCTCATCGCGCCGCCGCCTCCTGGGTGTGCGCTGTGGTGGTCGTGGCCGGTCCGGTCGTGGGGGCGGCCTCGTCGGCGGCGGGCAGCAGCAGTTCGGTGCCCGGCCGCAGCCGCATCGGGTCGTCGATCTCGTTCGCCTCGGCGATCAGCCGCCAGCGGGTGGCGTCCCCGTACTCCCGCCAGGCCAGCGAGGCCAGCGAGTCGCCCGCGACGGTGCGGTGCACCCGGCGGGCGCTCAGGGCGCCGGAGGTCGGGTTCTGCCCCTTGGTGGGCATCGCCACCTCGGTCAGGGAGAGCGAGCAGGTGGCCCGGATCGGCTCGCCGGTCGGGTTGAAGAGCGTGTACGTGGCGTTCACGCTGGTCACGTACGCCACGAACTGCACCGTGTTGAACGACCCCCAGGAAAAGCGCACCCAGGGCGGCGAGGGCCGCTTGGAGGTGGCACTCTGCGCGGTCACCTCGCAGCACGACAGCAGCATCTCCACCTGCTTTTGCACCTTGCCGGAGTTCGGGGTGCCCGAGGAGTCCAGGAAGACCTCCAGCTGGAGGGTGGCGGGGCGGGTGCCGGTGAACTTCGGCGGCGCGCCGCGCATATAGGCGACCGCGGCCTGCGTACGCCATTCCGCCTCGCGGCCCAGTTGCAGCTGCGTCGGGTTGAACTGGAACTCCACCTCACCGATCCGCCCGCCCATCGAACCGCCCAGGTCGGCGGGCGGCTGATGGATGGCGAGCGCGGCGCGCACCAGGCTCGCCCCTGCCTTGCCGCCGGTCGGCGCGGCCACCTCAGGCACCGCCCGCGTCGGTGAAGCCGTGGTGCGCGATCTCCAGGGTCTCGGTCGCCACGCTGGGGCTGTCGGGGCTCAGGCTCGGCCCCTGCCAGCGCACGGGGAGCACCTCCACCAGGCCCCACTGCGCGACGATGGAGCCGTCCGCGCGCAGGGCGGCGATCTGTGCGGTGGGCCGGGTGATGCCGGTGGCGATGGACGAGATCCAGGCCGCGACGCGGGAGGTGTCGGCGGTCAGCGGCCGGGTGAGCCGGATGGTGGAGAACGTCACGCGGGTCGGCAGCTGCCACACGAAGCCGTTGTTGCCGCCCTCCTGCCGCTGCTCCACCTCCACCTCTGAGGACAGGCCGTCACAGCCGTTGAACAGGCCGAGGTCCTGGCCGTCGATGGTCAGCTTGAAGAAGACCGTGGAGCCGGGGTCCTTGGTGGTGGGCATGGTGGGTGTTCTTTCGTGGGATCGGTGGGTCGTCTGGTGCGCCTCGCGGCGCGTGGCCCTCAGCGGCCGTGGTCGCGCAGCCGGCCGATCCGCTCGCGGTCACCGCGCAGCTCGGCACGCAGCAGCCGGGAGAGAGGGGCTATGAGGCGGCGGGCCAGGTCGTCCAGTTCGGCGGGGGCGGTGGGGGTGGCCGGGGATGAAGCGGGCTCGGACTTGGGGGTGCTGGAGGGCGTCTGCGCGGACGTGGGTGTGGATGTGGTGCGTGCGGGCGGCGGGGGCGCGGCGGCGGGCACCGTGGTGCGCTGCAGGGGAGGTGCGGCGGGTGGGGCGGATGCGGCGGCGGGCCGCTGCGGCGGGGCGGGCGGCGTCTGTACGGGGGCGGGCGCGGGTGCGCGGCGCTGGACGACCGGGAGGGGCGGCTGGGGGGTCCGTACGGGGGCGGTGCTGCGCGGGTGCAGCGCTACGACGGGTGTGGCGGGGCGGGGGGTGGGGCGTGAGGTGGGGTGGGTGCCGGGGTGGGCGTCGGTCTGCGGGGGTGCTGCCGCGAGCCTCTGCATCGGTACGGGGGCGGGCGTGGGCGCGGTTGTGGGCGTGGGCGTAGGCATGGGCATGGGCGCAGGTGCGGGCCGCTTTGCCTGCCGCTCTGCCTGCCCCGCTGCCTGCTGTTCTGCCTGCCGCTCTGCCTTCGCCATCGGAGTGGTCAGGCCGCGGGAGGAGGCGAGCGCGGCGGGCGCCGAGCCCGGTTCTCCTGCGCCGATCTCGTTGGGGCGGTAACTGCCCGGCGCGATACGGCGGTTGATGGGTACGACGGGGAGCGGGCGGGCGTCGGCGCGTGGGCCGGGGGCCGCCCCCTGTGCGGTGGTGGTTCCGGGACCGGTACTCCGGTGGTCGTTGTCGGACTGCTTCGCTTTACGTCCGACAACGACCCCCTCCGCACCGGCCCCTTCGGCCGTCCGCGCGGCTGCGGCGTCGCCGTGGACCGGGTTCGTCTGCGCCACTGTGCCGGGAACGGCGGGTGGCGTGACCGGTGCACCGATCGGCGACCGCGTCGGCACCTCCCGAGCCGCTGGGCCGTTCGGTCCGCTGTCCGCCGCCCGCTGAATCGGTGCCCCGAGTCCCGTACGGGGTCGCTGGCCCGCACGGGACTCGGGCGGCGCGCCGGCGCTCTCCTCGGGAGAACGCCGGACACGCCGTACAACTGCCCGTCGCTGCACAGGCCGGAGGGGGTGTTCCGGCCGCGCAGCGACGGGGTTGCCTGTCGCCGACGCACTCGGAGAGGCGGCGACAGGCGCCCCAAGACCGGCAGGGGGTACCGGTCCGGGGAGCTCATGGGTCCGACCACCCGGAACAGGCGCCGACGGTGCCCGCGACACCGACTCCGCACCGCCCGGGCCCGCGCCGACGGACGGCCCGGTGCCCGGTACGTCCCCGGCGCCGGGAGCAGCGGCGCGCACCGCTGACGCGCCCGGGGTGGGGGTCCGCATCACCGACGTGTTCGGGGTGCCGGGAGTAGTGGTGCGCGCTGCTGACGTGCTCGGGGTGCCGGGAGTTGGGGTTCGCATCACCGACGTGTTCGGGGTGCCGGGAGTAGTGGTGCGCGCCGCTGACGTGTTCGGGGTGCCGGGCGCAGGGGTACGCACCGCTGACGCGTCCGCGGCATCGGAAGCAGGCGCACGTTCCGCTGCGTCCGGAGTGCTGGAAGCAGGCGTACGCACCGACGCGTCACCCTGCTCCGTATGTGCCTGCCCCACCGGCATCAACCGCCGCTGCGGAACCCCCACCGGCACCGCCGCCGTAAGCGCAGAACGCTCCGCCCGCAGCCGCTGCACCACCGGCCCGGCGCCCCCGCCCTCCCGACGAGCGCTCCGCTCGGGCCGCACCACCGGCACCGCCACAGCCCGTTGTACGGCACCTCCCGGTACGGTCTTTCGCTTCACGGGCAGCCCGGCCGCCCGGTCGACGGCATCCGCGCCGAGCCCCGGACCGGACGCAGCCGACGCGTCCGTCACAGCCACACGCTGGACGACGTTGTCAGGCGCGCCGGACCCGACGGTCTGGCTCTCGGCACGGTGCGGACTCGCTTCCGCGCCCAGCAGGGGGCGCGGGGAACTGCGCGACCAGCCGCCACCGTCCTGCGGCTTGACGACGGCCTCGTCAGCGGAAGGCGCGTTCGTGCCTTGGGCAGGCGCAGTCGGCGCGTTCGCAGTGGCTGCGCGCTGTACGGCGCTGTCAGGCGTACTGGAGCCGTGCGCGGCGGCTTCCCGCTGCCCGGTGGCGTGCCCTCCGGCGTTGGACGGTCCCGCTTCCGGGCCCTGTGAGGGGCGCGGGGAACTGCGCGACCAGCCGCCACCGTCCTGCGGCTTGACGACGGCCCCGTCAGCGGAGCCAGCCGTACGTGACAACGGAGTTGACGGCACGCCGGACCGCACGGACGGCACCGTGCCGGGGGCGGCGGCCGCATCGGTGTCCGCCGCCGGACGCTCGCCCAGTACCGGCCTGGTGGCCGACGGCGTGGGGTGCGGGGATACCGGAGCCTGACCCGCCGTACCCGTACCCGTACTCCTGGGCTGAGGCCCCGAAGAGGCCCGGGCGCTGGGCGCGCCGGCACGCTGCACGGTCGTCTGCGGTGCCTGAGACGGCGCCTGAGACGGGGGCTGAGACGGCGCCTTAGACGGGACCTGAGACGGGGTCTGAGACGGCGCGCTAACGGGCGCATCCGGCGTGCGCGGCGCCCCGCCCGAGGGGTCTCCCGACGGTGGTGCCACGGGCGCCGACCCGTCCGGGCCACGACGCGGAGTCGAGCCGGCGGGCGCGTTTGCCCGCAGCTTCTTGCCCGGCCTTTTGCCCGGCGCAGCCGCCCGCTGTACGGCGGGCCCCGGCGGCACGGCAGCGGTACGCGGCCCCGGCCCCCGCTCCGGTTCCGGCTCCGCGTCGGCACCCCGGCTCGGGGCAGGCGGAGCCACACCTACGGCCGGAGCCTCCGCAGTGACCGCAGCCTCCGCAGTGACCGCACGCTGCACTGCCGGGGCAGGCGCCGGGGCCGGAGCAGAGGCCGGGGCCGGGGCAGGCGCGGGACCCGGATCAGGCGCGAGAGCCGACGCCGGAGCCGATGCCGGAGCAGAAGCCGCAGCCGACGCCGGAGCAGAAGACGGAGCAGAAGCAGGCGCGGTACGCGGGGCCGGAGCAGACGCCGGACCCGCCGTCGGCGCGGGAGTTGAGGCCCGGGCCGGCCGGGACGGCGCAGCCGCCCCGCTGCCGAAGCGGTGCTCGGCCTCGCCCGTGGTCGTCTCTTCCTCCGCCGCGCCGTCGGGACGCGGCCGCACCGGCAGGTGAAGTGCCGGCAGGCCGAGGGACGTGGGGCGGCCGGCGACCGGCGTGAGGAGGCCGTGGAGGACGCCGCTGGGGGCGGAGCGGCGGACCGCGTGGCCCAGTTCACCGCCGAAGGAGGGGTTCTGGTGGGTGGTGAGGGTGGCGCCGAAGCCGGTCTCGGCGATCGGCCGCGGCGCGGACAGGACGCGCTGGACCGGGGCCACGGTGGCCCAGCCGCCGTCCACGGGCGCGGGCGAAGCGTCCTGGCCGGTCGCACCCGGGCCGGTCGCGCCGACCGCACCCGGGTCAGCCGCGCCCGACGCGCCCGGCGCCGACCCGGCCGAAGCCGTATCGGCGACCGGCTCCTGCGCGCCCTCCGGGCGCTCCGCCCGCCGCCGCCACCTGAACAGACCCATCCCGTACCCCGTTTACCCCAATCGTTCCTGCTGTCCTGTCACTTCACTGCTTGGCCTCGGCCTGTTCCACCAGGGACGCCGTCCGCGACACGTACGCGCGCCGGTCCGCGTGTTCGAGGTCGAGGATGTCGGCCATGGACCAGTGGAAGTGGTAGGCGAGGTACGCGACTTCCTCCTCGATGCGGTCGGCCGCGTACGTCACGATTCCCCCAGGCGGCTCCCGGCCAGCTCCACCTCGAAGGACTCCTCGCAGTGCGGGCAGGCCACCGCCGCGCGGGTGTGGCCCTCCGCGTTGATCTGCCGGTAGAAGTCCTGGAGGAAGGCGAGGTCGGAGGCGAACATGTTCTCCACCGTGCCGTCGTGGACATCGGCGAGCGTGCCGAGCCGGGTGATGACCCGGCCCAGCAGCACCACCGACAGGTACGCGGGGTTCTCGCGCACCCGCACATCCCGCAGCGGGACCAGTTCGTCCCGGGCCGTCGCCAGCCGCATCGCGCCCTTGCGGTGCACGGTGCCGGACGGGTCCACATAGCCCCGCGGCAGCTCGAACTCGAACTCCGTACGCAGCGGTTCCCGTCCGCCCGCCGCGGCTTCCGCCGCCGGCCCTGCTGGTCCCTCGCGCCGCATTACTCGATGACCAGCTCTTCGAAGACGATGGTGACCTGCTCGGTCAGCGCGGACGCGTCGCCCGCCTTGACGCTGCTGGTCTCCACCTTGCTGCACCAGGCGTTGCGCATGTTGTAACGCTTCACCGGGTTGTTCTGGTAGTCCATCATCATGATGGTGGCGTTCTTGCGCGCCGAACCCATGTCCCCGGCAATGGACTTGTTGATCCACTCACTGAAGACGGGGCTCTGCGTCATACCGCGGGTGACGGTGCACTGACCGGCCTTCTTCACGCCGGGCATCTTCTTCACGACGGGCTTTCCGTCCGCCGAGACCTGCTGGTACTCGATGACGTCCTGCTCCATGGTCAGTCCGCTGACCTCCTGCAGGTACTCGACCATGACGCCGTCGATCTGCAGGCCGAAATTGTGTGTGGTGAGCGCATCACCGGGCTGAAGGGACAAGGGAGTTCACTCCTGCTGCCGAAAACTGAAAACTGAAAAGAAGGGGGGCCTGCATTCCGTACGCGCGTGTGCCGCGCGGCCTACTCCTCCAGCTCGCCGCCCCCGCCGGAGAACTGCGCCAGGCGGAACACCACGAATTCGGCGGGCTTGACCGGCGCGATGCCGATCTCGCAGACCACGCGGCCGACGTCCACGGACTCCGGCGGGTTGGTCTCCTCGTCGCACTTCACGTAGAAGGCGTCCTCGGGGCGCTGCCCGAAGAGCGCGCCCGAGCGCCACTCGTTCACCAGGAACGCGGAGATGTTGCGGCGGATACGGGCCCACAGGGCGTGGTCGTTGGGCTCGAAGACGACCCACTGGGTGCCGATCAGGATCGACTCTTCGAGGTAGTTGAAGTAGCGGCGCACGTTCAGGTAGCGCCAGGCCGGGTCGGAGGCCAGGGTGCGCGCGCCCCACACGCGGATGCCGCGGCCGGGGAAGGCGCGGATGCAGTTCACACCGATCGGGTTGAGCAGGTCCTGCTCACCGCGGGTGATCTGGAGCTCCAGGTCGACCGCGCCGCGCACGATCTCGTTGGCCGGGGCCTTGTGCACACCGCGCTCGGCGTCGTTGCGCGCCCAGACGCCCGCCATGTGGCCGGACGGCGGCACGATGCGGGTCTGGCCGCTGGCCGGGTCGAAGGCCTTGATCCAGGGGTAGTACAGCGCGGCGTAACGCGAGTCGTAACCGGCGACTTCCTGGCGCCACTTGCGCACGTCACGGGCGTTGAGCGCGGGCGGCGGGTCCAGGATGGCCATGCGGTCGCCCATGAGCTCGCAGTGCGCGACGAGCCCGAGCTGGACGGCCTTGACCTGCTCCAGGTCGATCAGGCCCTGCTGGTAGGCGGCCATCAGGTCCGGTACGGCCACCATGTTGACCTCGTCCAGCGCCTCCAGGCCGCCGAACCCGGTGCGGTCGGCGGAGTCGCCGATGAACTGCCCGGAGTCCACCCGCGCCACCTGGCCGCCCGTCGTGGCGGGCGCCGGCGCCGGCGCGGGTGCGGGCGGCGCCAGGGTGACGCTCTGCGCGTCCGGCTTGGCCAGCTGCCCGCTGCCGGTCTCCTCGATGAGGATCGCCTTGGAGCGCTGCTTGACCTGCGTGACCACGTAGTTGCGGGCGGTCTTCTTGGCGGAGACGTCGAAGCTCTCCACGACCCGCTCGCCGTCCTTGACGACCAGCTTGAAGCGGTCGGCGGCGCCCTCGCCCTCCACGTCCTGCACCTCGACGGTCAGCGAGCCGTCGCCCGCCGAACCCGCGGCGATGGCCGCGATCCGGAAGGCGCCCAGCGCGCGGGGGGCGCCCGGGGTC
>NZ_JBSIBZ010000111.1:0-28050 GCF_058245575.1 Streptomyces sp. UF-297
CGCCCCCCCCCCCCCCCCGCCGGTTCGGGCGAAGCGCGGCGTGGGATCATCGGCCGTGCGGCTGAGAAGTCGCATAGTGCCACATATGGACGTAAAGAAGGCCAAGAGGTTCAAGGTGTCGGTGTACGCCGCGGCCGGCGCGGGGACCGCTGCGCTGCTCGGCGTCTTCGCCGCCATGGTGTTCGCCCAGCCGCTGCCCGGCGGGCTCGGCCCGTGCCTGGGCAGCGCCTGCCCGACCAGCCCTTGGGCGGATCCCAACAACGGCTCCGTCGCGGGCCGGGACGAGAACATCAACGTCTTCGTCGGTGGCAACTGGACGGTCGGAGGCTCGGCCGCCGAGGCCGAGGGCAAGCTCGTCACGGTCGGCAACTTCACGGTGAACAAGCCGGGCAACTCCGGCATCTACAACGTCGGCGTGGCCGGCGTCGGCTCGCGCGTACCGCCGCCCAACGGCTCGGACTTCCTCACCGTGGGCGGCGACCTCACCATCAAGCAGGGGCAGCAGATCCTCGCGGAGGAGGGGAGCGTCAGCGGCAAGGTGAAGTACGGAGGGACGCTGAGCGGCACGGTGCATCCGCCCGCCGAGCGGGACCCGGCCGCCATCGACCCGTACCGGAACCTGAGCGCCAGTCTCACCGGGGCCAGCACCTGCTACGCCTTCGACAAGGGCGAAGGCCGCGCACCCACCGGGACGGCGGTCAACCAGGGCTACCAGACGACCTTCACCGGCGACGGAACCTCGCCGATCCAGGTCTTCAACGTCGACTTCGACATCGCCGGCCCCAACGGCGGCGACCAGGGCATCGCCTTCAACAACATCCCGGCCGGCGCCACCATCCTGGTCAACATGCTCGGCGACGCCCGCACGATCAGCACCTACATCGGGCACGACCTGCAGCCCGCGGGCATCCGCGAGCGGCTGCTGTGGAACTTCCCGACGGCGAGCACGGTGACCATCAAGGGCAGCGCGCAGTTCCAGGGGGCCGTGCTGGTCGGCAACCAGGCCAGTACGACGACGGTGTCCGTGCCGGGCATGAACGGCCGCTTCTTCACCACCGGTTCGCTCAACCACGTCTCGTCCGCGGGCGCGGAGCTCCACGCCTACCCGTTCACCGGTGACCTGCCGAACTGCGAGCAGTCGCCCACCGACTCGCCGTCGCCGACTCCTACGCCGACGCCTACGCCCACGCCCACGCCGACCCCGACTCCTACGCCCACGCCGACCCCGACCCCGACGCCCACGCCGACCCCCACCCCCACCGAGCCGACTCCCACGCCGACTCAGCCGACCCCGACTCCGACGGAGCCCACCCCGACTCCGACGGAGCCCACCCCGACCCCGACGGAGCCCACCCCGACCCCCACGCCGTCGCCGACCGAGCCCACGCCCACGGTGACCCCCGGCCCCAGCCCGACGCGGTCCGCCACTCCGGGGCCGGTCACCGGCGGGACCACGGGAGGCGGTCAACTGGCCGACAGTGGCGGTGAGTTCGGTGATCCGCTGCTCATCGGCGCGGCAGCCGTCGCGGTCGGCAGCGGCGCGGCGCTGGTCCTGATCGTCCGCAGCCGCCGTACGCGGGACTGAGCCGGGGCTACCCGCTCTGCTCCACGAACCGCTCCAGGGCCTGGACCACCAGCGCGTGGTCCTCGCCCTGGGGCAGGCCGGAGACCGCGACCGTACCGATGACGCCGGTGCCGCGCAGCCGCAGCGGGAAGGCGCCGCCGTGGGCGGCGTAGCGGTCGGGGTCCAGCCGGGAGGCCTCCTCGAAGGTGCGGCCCTTGGCCCGGAAGCGCGCGCCGACCAGGTAGGAGGAGGCGGCATAGCGCTCCACGACCCGGCACTTGCGCTCGATCCAGGCGTCGTTGTCGGCGCTGGTGCCCGGCAGCGCGTAGTGGAACAGCTGCTGGGCGCCGCGCCGGATGTCGACCGTCACCGCGGCGCCCCGCTCGCGGGCGAGGTCCACCAGCAGCGAGCCGAGCCGCCAGGCGTCGTCGTTGCCGAACCGCTCCAGCACCAGCCGCCGCTCCTGCTCCTGGAGCACCTCCACGTCCGGTATCGGCGCGCTCACGCGTCGGCTCCCTGGATGCGGACGGTGACGCCCTCGGCGGCGGAGCGCCTGGCCGCCTCCAGGACGCGCAGCGCGGCGGCGGCCTCCATCGCCGACACCGGCGGCTCGCCGCCCTCGCGCAGCGCCTTCGCGATCGCGGCGTAGTAGGCGGGGTAGTCGCCCGGCAGGGTCGGTACGGGCTCGCCGCCACCGGTCTGCGGCGACTCCCCCGAGCCGATCCGGCCCCGGGCCGACGCGCACTCCACGCCCCAGTCGGCCCCCTCCCCGCCCGGCCGCCGGCCCTCGCGCAGCGCCGCCTCCTGCGGGTCCAGGCCGTACTTCACATAGCCCGCCGCGCTGCCCAGCACCCTGAAGCGCGGGCCGAGTTGGGCGGTGGTGGCGCTGACCCACAGGTGGGAGCGGACGCCGCTGGTGTGGCCGATGGCGATGAAGGTGTCGTCGTCGGCCTCGGCGCCGGGGCGGCGCACATCGGACTCGGCGTACACCGAGGCCGCCGGGCCGAACAGGGTCAGCGCCTGGTCGACCAGATGGCTGCCCAGGTCGTACAGCAGCCCGCCGATCTCGGCCGGGTCGCCCGACTCGCGCCAGCCGCCCTTGGGCTGGGGCCGCCACCGCTCGAAGCGCGACTCGAAGCGCTGCACCTGGCCGAGCGCGCCCTCGTCGATCAGCTTGCGCACGGTCAGGAAGTCGTTGTCCCAGCGGCGGTTCTGGAAGACCGACAGCAGCAGCCCGCGCTCCTTGGCCAGCGCGGCCAGCGCCTCGGCCTCGGCGGCGGTCGCGGCCAGCGGCTTGTCGACGACCACCGGCAGCCCGGCCTGGAGGGCGGCGGTGGCCAGCGGCACATGGGTCTTGTTGGGGGACGCCAGCACGACCAGGTCGAGGTCGGCGGCCCTGTCCAGCACGTCCTGGGGCGTGGCGACCGTACGGACCTGGGGGTGCTCGGCGCGGGCCTGCTCCTGGCGCTCGGGGGAGGAGGTGGAGACGGTGTCCAGGACCAGGCCGTCGGTGGCGGCGATCAGCGGGGCGTGGAAGACCGAACCGGCCAGGCCGTAGCCGATCAGGCCGACGCGCAGCGAGCCGGCCGGACCGGCGCTCGGGGTACCGGGGAAGTCGTTCATGCATCCACTTAAGCAACGCTGTTGCCAAAGTGCAAGCGGTACGGACAATGGAGGGGTGACCAGTAACGACGCCTTTGCCGCCGCCCCCGCAGGGGCCAATCTGACCGCGCTGCGCGGCCACAACACCGCCCTGGTGCTGGGCATGCTGCGCGCGGCGGGCCCGCAGGGCGTCAGTCGCCTGGAGCTGGCCGCGCACACCGGCCTCACCCCGCAGGCCGTCAGCAAGATCACCGCGCGGCTGCGGGACGAGGGCCTGGCCGTGGAGGCGGGCCACCGCGCCTCCACCGGCGGCAAGCCGCGCACCGTATGGCGCCTGGTCCCCGGTGCCCGGCTCGCCGTCGGCCTGCACCTGGACCGCGACGAGTGCACCGCGGTGCTGGCCGACCTCGCGGGCGAGCCGGTGGCCACCCGTACCGCCCCCCTCGCCTTCGGCGCCGGCGCGGCCGCCGTCCTGGACACCGCCGCCGCCCAGGTCACGGCCCTGCTCTCGGCCGCACCCCGGGAGCGGGTCCTGGGCGTCGGCGTGGCCTGCCCCGGACCGCTGGACCACAGCGCGGGCGTACTGCACCGCGTCACCGGCTTCCCGCACTGGGACGGCTTCCCGCTGCGCGCCGCCCTCGCCGAGCGCCTGGACCTGCCCGTCGTCCTGGACAAGGACACCAACGCGGCGGCCCTCCCCGCCGCCCAGGACGAGCGGCCCGGCGGCTCCTTCGCGTATCTGCACCTCGGTACGGGCCTGGGCGCGGGCCTCGTGCTCGGCGGCGCGCTCTACCGGGGCGAGCGCACCGGCGCGGGCGAATTCGGCCACCAGATCGTGCAGTTGGACGGACCGCGGTGCGACTGCGGCAAGCGCGGCTGCATCGAGGCGCTGTGCCTGGCGGCCGTGGCACAGGGCCGCTTCGAGGAGGCGGCCAGGGTGCTGGGGGTGGGCGCGGCCAACCTCGTGGAGCTGCTGGACATCGACCGGGTGCTGCTCGGCGGCCGCAGCGTCGCCGCCCACCCGGACACCTTCGTGGGCGGCGTGGCGCGGGTGCTCCAGGAGCACGCCCGCGGTCGCGGCGAGGGCGAGCGGGTCGAGGTCGCCCTGGTGCGCGGCGGGCGGCGCGCGGTCGCCGACGGCGCGGCCCGGCTCGTCCTGGCCCCGCTGTTCGCCCCGCCGGCCACGCCCTTCGCATCCCATCCGATCCCCGCCCATCCGATTCCCGCCAATCGGATTCGAGCCAATCGGAATTGACGCCAACTGGGCTGTTGGGGCGGGTTTTGACGGTCTGTTGGGCAATACGAGTGGTGTCGGCGGCGATGCGCCGCGCGCGCGTGGCAGGGTCCATGCCACGCAACGCCCCAGCCGACCGAGCAGCAAAGGCACTCGATTCGCCATGCGTCCGACCCGCGTTCTCGCCCTGACCGCCGCTACGGCCGGCCTGCTGCCCGGCGTGCTCTCGGCCGGGTACGCGATGGCCGCTCCGGCCGAGGGCGGCACCGGGTCCCCCGCTCCGGCGTGCGCACGCTCCGACGGGAAGGACTTCCCCATCGACTCTTGGGTGTACGGCGGCCCCGCCCGCTACACCCCGGGCGACGGCTGGCGCACCTGGAACCTCCGGCTGCGCAACACCACCGGCGCCGACTGCTCCGCCGTCCACCCCGTCGCCGTACTGACCGACGAGCACCGCACCCTGCGCCCGCACCACATCCAGCTGCAGTTCCAGGACCCGGCCACCGGTGCCTGGCGCTCGGTCCCCTTCGAGTCCACCGACCGCGACGAGCGGATCGGGGTCCTGGGCAAGGAGGGCGCCCGCGGCGGGAGCGGGTTCGCCGGGCTGTCGGTGCCGGCCGAGGGGAGCGAGGACCTGCGGATGCGGATGCGGTTCGCCGCGGACGCCCCGCAGGAGCGGGTCACCGCCAACATCACCACCGTGCAGCGCCGCGGCGCCGACGGTGAGTGGATCGGCCAGTCCAACGACTACGTCTTCACCATCGGCCGGGCGCCGCAGAGCGCTCCCGCCCCCAAGTCCGGGCCGGTCAGGCTCGCAGAGACGGGCCCCGCGTCAGTGCGCGGGCTCGGGGTCACCGCCGGCGCCTTCCTCCTCGGCGGCGGTGTCCTTGTGGTGGGATCTCGGCGCTTCAGGCGCTGAACCAGCCGCTCCCGCCACCTCCCGAAGGCCCTGCCCGCGCCGCCAACCAGCCGACTTTCCGGCGGCGCCGGCAGGGCCTTCGCGTGCGGCCCGGGAGGGGAGCGGCGGGCGCGGGGTGCGAGGATCGCCGCGTGGACTATCCGAGCGACCAGGCACCGGGCGCACCCGTGCGGGCCGGCATTCCCGAACACGGGCGCATCCCCAAGTACTACGCGGCGAAGGTCAAGATCGCCGAGCTGCTGGAGGAGCTGGGCGAGGGCGAGGTGCTGCCCACCGAGCGCGAGCTGGCGTCGGCGTTCGAGATCTCGCGGGAGACGCTGCGCCAGGCGCTGCGTGAACTGCTGCTGGAGGGGCGGCTGCGGCGGATGGGGCGCGGCACGGTGGTGGCCGGGCCCAAGCTGGTCCAGCCGCTGGCGCTGGCGAGCTACACGGAGGGCGTACGCAAGCAGGGGCTGCGGCCGGGGCGGCAGCTGGTCGGGCTGGACCGCTTCGGGTGCCCGGCGGTGCTCGCCGCCGAGCTGGAGCTCGAAGTGGGCGAGCCCGTATGGCACTTGGAGCGGGTGCTGCTCGCCGACGACGAGCGGGTCGGGCTGGAGAGCACGTACGTGGCGGTGGCGCGGGTGCCGCGCCTGGACGTGGACTTCGCGCCCGACTCGTCCTTCTACGGCTATCTGCACCAGGAGCTGGGGACCGGCTTCGGGGACGCGGACGAGCGGCTGGAGACGGTGCTGGCCACCCCGCGCGAGGCGCTGCTGATCGGGACGCCGGGAGCGCTGCCGATGCTGCTGATCCACCGGCTGTCGCGGGATGCGCACGGGCGGCCGCTGGAGCGGGTGCGCTCGCTGTACCGGGGCGACCGCTTCTCCTTCACCACACATCTGGGGCGCTGAGCGCCCTGCCGGGAGTGCGGCCGGTCGGCTGCGGGCCGTCCGGCGCCGCACTTTGATAACGGAAAGGTAACGGGTCTGGGCCAAGCTTGAGGGCCTGTTCACCGTTGCGTCGCCGTGCCGACCGCCGTGGGTCACCCGTTCCCAGGAGCGTTCCGGGCATGCGAGTCATAGTTGTCGGAGGCGGCGTGCTGGGGACCATGCACGCCTGGCAGGCCGTGGAGCGCGGCCATGAAGTGGTCCAGATCGAGCGTGAGGCCGAGGCCCGCGGCGCGTCCGTGCGCAACTTCGGGCAGATCTGGGTCAGCGGCAGGGCGGGCGGCGCCGAGGTCGAAACGGCCCTGCGGGCACGGGAGTTGTGGGAGGGCATCGGGGAGCGGGTGCCCGCGGTGGGCTTCCGCGGCATCGGGTCGCTCACCCTCGTACGCAACGAGGCCGAGCGGGCCGTCGCCGAGGCCGCCACCCGCCGCCCCGACGCCGCGGCGCGCGGCTTCACGCTCCTGGACGCCGCCGAGGCGCGCGCCCTGAACCCCGCGCTGCGCGGCGCCTTCACCGGCGCGCTGTGGTGCGAGCGGGACGCGGCCGTCGAGCCGCGCACCGCCCAACGGGCCCTGAAGGACGCCCTGTCGGCGTCCGGGCGCTACACCTTCCTGGGCGGGCGCGAGGTGCGCGAGGTGGTGGGGAGCGCCGCGGTGCGCGACGACCACGGCGAGGTGCACCGCGGCGATGCCGTCGTGCTGTGCACCGGCGCCTGGCTCGGCGGGCTGGTGCGCGAGCTGGCGCCCGGCCTGCCCGTGCGGCGCGTACGGCTGCAGATGATGCAGACCGGCCCGCTGGGCGAGGCGCTGACCTGCTCCGTCGCCGACGCGGACAGCTTCCGCTACTACCCGGCCTACGCGGGCGCCGAGTTGGACGCGCTCAACGCCGGGCAGGCGCAGGAGCCGACCGCCGCCGAGCACCGGATGCAGCTGCTGATGGTGCAGCGCGCCGACGGCGGGCTGACCATCGGCGACACCCACGAGTACGAGACGCCCTTCGGCTTCGACGTCGTCGAGGACCCCTACGCGCACCTCACCCGGGTCGTGGAGTCCTTCCTGGGGCGGCCGCTGCCCGCCGTTTGCCGCCGCTGGGCCGGGGTGTACGCCCAGTGCACCGACACGAGCCGGGTGGTGCACCGCCAGCAGGTCGGCGACGGCGTGTGGCTGGTCACCGGGCCCGGCGGGCGCGGCATGACCTGCGCCCCGGCCATCGCCGAGGACACCGCGGGGGAGCTGGGATGGTGAGGCGGCGGCCCGGCCAGGAGCCGATCCGGCTGGTCGTACTGGACATGGCGGGCACCACCGTCGCCGACGGCGGGCTGGTCGAGCGGGCCTTCGACGTGGCGGCGCGGCGCCTCGGCGTGGAGCCGGGCAGCGCGGACCACGCCGAGAAGCTGGCCTATGTCCGCGCCACCATGGGCGAGTCCAAGATCTCCGTCTTCCGGCACCTGTTCGGGCAGGAGGACGCGGCCCGGCGCGCGAACGCCGCGTTCGAGGAGGCGTACGGGCAGCTCGTGGACGGCGGGCACATCGCACCGCTGCCCGGGGCGCGCGAGGCCGTCGAGGCGATGCGGGCGGCGGGCCTGGCGGTCGTGCTGAGCACCGGGTTCGCCCGGGTCACCCAGGACGCCATCCTCGACGCGCTGGGCTGGCGGGAGCTGGTGGAGCTGACGCTGTGCCCGGCGGACGCGGGCGGGCGCGGGCGCCCGTACCCCGACATGGTGCTCACCGCGCTGCTGCGCACCCGCGCCGCCGACTCCGTGGCGCAGATCGCCGTCGCCGGTGACACCTCCTACGACATGCTCTGCGGGCGGCGCGCGGGCGCGGGCATCGTGGCCGGGGTGCTCACCGGGGCGCACGACCGGGAAGCGCTGACCGCCGCCGGCGCCACCCACGTCCTCGGCTCGGTCGCCGAACTCCCTTCGCTGGTCGGGGTGGTGTGAGATGACGGGCGCCGTGGAGTCGGGCATCCGCTTCGAAGGGGTGACGGTGGCCTACGGCCGTCACGTCGTCCTGGACTCGCTGGACCTGACCGTCGAGCCGGGGGAGGTGATGGCGCTGCTCGGGCCGTCCGGTTCGGGGAAGACCACCGCGCTGCGGGCGGTCGCGGGCTTCGTCCGCCCCGTGCGCGGGCGGGTGCTGATCGGCGGGCGGGACATGACGGGGCTGCCGCCCCACCGGCGCGGCATCGGGATGGTCGTCCAGCAGTACGCGCTCTTCCCGCACCTGCGGGTCGCCGAGAACGTCGCGTTCGGGCTGAAGGCGCAGAAGGCGCCGCGCGGCGAGATCGCCGGGCGGGTGGCCCAGGCGCTGGAGATGACCGGGATGACCGGCTGTGCGCGCCGCTATCCGCGCGAGCTGTCCGGCGGGCAGCAGCAGCGGGTCGCCATCGCGCGGGCGCTGGCGATCCGGCCCCGGGTGCTGCTCCTGGACGAGCCGCTGTCCGCCCTGGACGCGCAGCTGCGCTCGGGGATGCTCGCCGAACTGGCCCGGCTGCACCGGGAGTTGCCCGAGGTCTCGATCCTGTACGTCACCCACGACCAGGTGGAGGCGCTGACGCTGGCGGACCGGATCGCGGTGATGGACGCGGCGCGGCTGCGGGACTGCGGTACGCCGCAGGAGCTGTACCGCACACCGCGCACCCGCTTCACGGCCTCCTTCGTCGGCACCGCCAATCTGCTGCCGGTCACGGTCGGCGCGCGGGAGGGCGAAATCTCCTTCGCCGGTGCGCAGTTGAGGGCCGCCGTCCCCGCAGGCGCCGCCCCCGGCGCGAGCGCGACGCTGTGTGTGCGCCCGCACCTCGTCGGCCTGGGCGAGGGCCCCAACGCCCTGCGCGGCACGGTCGCCGAACTGCAGTGGCGCGGCTCCACCCACCGCCTGTACGTGGACGTCGGCGGCCACCGCGTGATGGCCGACGTACGCGAGCTGCGCTCGACGCCGCCGCTGGGCGCCGAGGTGGTGCTGCACTTCGCGGCGGAGGACGCGGTGGTGCTCCCGGCGGGACCGGCCGATGCGGGTCCCGCCGATGTGGGTCTTGCCGACGAGGGGCCCGCCGCGGCGGGCCTCGCTGCAGCGAAGGGGGGTGCGCGCCGTGGTTAGCCGTCGCGTGGACCGCCCGTCGGCCGAGGCCGGTTCGGCGCCGCCGGAAACCGCCGCCGGCGTGCGCGCCGCCGCGGCGGAGGAGATTCCCCGCCGTGGGGGCGAGGGGCCGCTGGGGCGCGGACCGAAGACGCCGTCCCGCCGTGGGGGTGGGGAGTCGCCGGGGAGCGGACCGGAGGAATCTCCCGGCCACGGAGGTGATCGGCCACCGGCGCGGGGATCTGCGCTGGCTTGCGCGGAGGCGCTGTCCGGCGCTGCGGCGGGACGGCGTGGGCGGGCCGGGGCCGGGGGGCTGTGGGTGCTGCCGCCCGTCGTCGCGCTGGGGCTGGTGTTCTTGTATCCGCTCGCGTTGGTGGTGTGGCAGTCGTTCACGCCGGAGGACGGGGGCGGGCAGTCGGCCGCGGCGTACGGGGAGGTGTTCGGGGAGGCGTCGTTTCAGGGGGCGTTGGGGAACACGGTGCTGATTGCGGCGGGGGCCACGGTGGGGTCGCTGGCGCTGGGGTTCGTACTGGCGCTGGTGATCGCTTTCGTGCCGTTCCCGGGCGGGAAGGCGCTGAGCCGGTTCATCGACGTCTTTCTCGCCTTTCCGTCGTTTCTGATCACGCTGGCGCTGCTGTTCGTCTACGGGACCGTGGGCATGGCCAACGGGCTGTGGACGGGGGTGACCGGCGCGGCGAGCGGGCCGCTGGACTTCCTGCGGACGCCCTGGGGCGTACTGCTCGCGGAGATCACGTACTTCACCCCCTTCGTGATGCGGCCGCTGCTGGCCGCCTTCTCCCAGGTGGAGACGGCGCAGCTGGAGGTGGCCTCCTCGCTGGGGGCGCGGCCCTGGCGGGTCGTGCGCACGGTGATCCTGCCGGAGGCGCTGCCCGCGCTGGCGGCGGGCGGGGCGCTGGTGCTGGTGATGGGCCTGAACGAGTTCGGGATCGTGCTGTTCACCGGCGCCAAGGACGTGGTGACGCTGCCGATGCTCGTCTACTCCAAGGCCATCCTGGACGGCGACTACACCGGCGCGTGCGTGGTCGCCGTCGTCAACATCGCGCTGTCCGTGGCCCTTTACGCCCTGTACCGGGCCGCGGTGTCGCGTACGCGGGGCGGAGGTGTGTGCCGTGCTGGTGCATAGCGAGCGGGCCCGCCGGTGGGTGTGGGCCGGATTCCTGCTGCTGTTCCTGCCGCTGTTCGCGCTGCCGTTCCTGGTGATCGCGGCCGCGTCCTTGGCCACCAACTGGAGCGGGGCGCTGCCCTCGGGCCCGACCCTGGAGCACTATCGCGACGTGGCCGCGGGCGACGCGCCGGCGGCCCTGGTCACCAGCCTGCTCACCGCCCTGGCGGCGAGCCTGACCGCGCTGGTGGCCGGCACCTGGGCGGCGCTGGCCGCCGAGCGGCTGCGGCGGCGCGGACGGCGGGTGGTGGACGGGCTGTTCATGCTGCCGCTCGCGGTGCCCTCCGTCGTCGTGGGCCTCGCGCTGCTGGTGGCCTTCTCCCGGCGGCCCTTCCTCCTCAACGGCACCCCGCTGATCGTGATCATCGCGCACACGGTTCTGGTCACGGCCTTCGCGTACCAGTCCGTCACCGCCGCGCTGGCCCGGCTCGACCCCGCGTACGCACAGAGCGCGGCCAGCCTCGGCGCCCGGCCCGCGTACGTGCTGTGGCGGGTCGAGCTGCCGCTGCTGCTGCCCTCGCTCACCGCGGCCGCGGGGCTCTGCTTCGCCCTGTCCATGGGCGAGTTGAGCGCCACGATGATGCTCTACCCGCCCGACTGGATGCCGCTGCCGGTGCAGATCCACGCCGCCACCGACCGGGGCTCCCTCTTCACGGGCGCCGCGCTCGCGGTGGTGCTGATGGCCGCCGCGCTCGTCGTCCTGCTGGGTCTCTCCCGTATCCGCACCCGGGCCGACCACCGCTGAATTCCCCTGCTTCGACAAGGAGTCACCACGTCATGCGCAGCGCTTTCGCGTACGCCAGGCTGCTCGCCGCCGGTACCGGCGCCCTCGTCCTCGGCATCGCCCTGACCGCCTGCGGCGGCACGGCGGGTGCCGACGCAGGCGCCAAGGAGATCACCGTCTACAGCGCCGACGGCCTCAAGGGCGAGAAGGGCGACGGCTTCTACGACAAGGTCTTCAAGGACTTCGAGCAGCAGACCGGCATCAAGGTCAACTATGTCGAGAACGGCTCGGGCGCCGCCGTACAGCGGCTGGTGCGCGAGAGGTCCAACACCAAGGCCGATGTCGTCGTCACCCTGCCGCCGTTCATCCAGCAGGCCGACGGCAAGGGCCTGCTGGAGACCTACCGCCCCAAGGGCTCGGACAAGGTCGCGGCCAAGGACAAGTCCCCCGACGGCACGTGGACCTCCGTCGTCAACAACTACTTCTGCTTCGTCTACAACAGCAAGGAGCTGAAGCAGCCGCCCGCCACCTGGCAGGACCTGCTGGACGACAGGTTCAAGGACAAGCTCCAGTACTCCACGCCGGGCGTCGCCGGTGACGGCACCGCCGTCGTCATCAAGGCCCTGCACGACTTCGGCGGCCAGGGCCCGGCCATGGAGTTCCTCAAGAAGCTCCAGGCCAACAACGTCGGCCCGGCCTCCTCCACCGGCCAGCTCGCCCCCAAGACCGACAAGGGCGAACTCTGGGTCGCCAACGGCGATGTGCAGATGAACTACGCCAACACCAAGTCCATGCCCCACCAGGGCATCTTCTTCCCGGCGGCCAAGGATGGCGCCCGGCCCACCACCTTCGCCCTGCCGTACGCCGCGGGGCTGGTCAAGAACGCCCCGCACCGCGCCAACGCCGAGAAGTTCCTGGACTACCTGCTCTCGCCGCGGGTGCAGCGGCAGGTCTCCTCGGTCGGCGGCGGCTTCACCTCCCGTACGGACATCAGGGCGACGGACGCCAACGCCACCGCACTCGCCAAGATCATGAAGGGCGTGGAGATCTTCGAGCCGGACTGGAACGACATCGACAAGAACCTGGACACCTACATCGACGCCTGGAAGACGGCGACCGGGGGCTGAGCGGCTCACGCCCGGGCGGCGCCCGGGCCGGTATCCGCGGGATTCCCTCGTGATCGGCGGGGTCATGGGTGCCACCTGCTGACTTAGGCTGGGGCTGTCGGCCGTACGTACGAGGCGCGAGTGATGTGCGAGGCGTACGGGCCCGGCCGGCGCCCTGGCAGTCAGGCATGGAACACGCACGGCAGGAGTCCGGCAGTGGCAGAGCGCAAGCCGATCGAGTCATGGCTCACCGATATGGACGGGGTGCTGATGCACGAGGGCGTCCCGGTCCCGGGGGCGGACGCCTTCATCAAACGGCTGCGGGAGTCGGGCAAGCCCTTCCTCGTACTGACCAACAACTCCATCTACACCCCGCGTGACCTGCACGCCCGGCTCTCCCGGATCGGCCTGGACGTGCCGTACGAGTCGATCTGGACCTCGGCGCTGGCCACCGCGAAGTTCGTGGAGAGCCAGCGGCCCCACGGCACCGCGTACGTCATCGGCGAGGCCGGGCTGACCACCGCCCTGCACGACATCGGCTATGTGCTCACCGACCACGCGCCCGATTACGTCGTGCTGGGCGAGACGCGCACGTACAGCTTCGAGGCGATCACCAAGGCGATCCGGCTGATCGAGGGCGGCGCGCGGTTCATCGCCACCAACCCGGACGAGACCGGGCCCTCCCCGGCCGGGCCGCTGCCGGCCACCGGGTCGGTGGCCGCGCTGATCACCAAGGCCACCGGGCGCGAGCCGTACTTCGTCGGCAAGCCCAACCCGCTGATGATGCGGCACGGGCTCAACGCCATCGGGGCGCACTCCGAGACCTCCGCGATGATCGGCGACCGGATGGACACCGATGTGCTGGCCGGGCTGGAGGCGGGGATGGAGACCTTCCTCGTGCTCACCGGGCTGACCGGGGCCAAGGACGTGGACACCTACCCGTTCCGGCCCTCGCACGTCGTGAACTCGATCGCGGACCTGGTGGATCTGGTCTAGTCGAGCTGGGCCGGAGGGGCGCCCCGCGGCCCGGCCGCTCACCCGAACGGCGCACGGCGGGGGCGCAGCGGGTGCGGGCAGGAGCGGCCCGGCGGACCTTCGGAAGTACTGGAGGTTCACCATGCGCTCACCGCGAATCACCCTCTGTGCCCTGCTCGCGGCGTGCGCGCTGGCAGTGCTCCCCGCCCCCGCCGCGGGCGCCGCGCCCGCCGAGGAGGACCCGGACACCATGGCCGGGTCGGTCTGGGTCAGCCCCTCCGCCGTCGCCCCCGGCAGCGACGTGGCGCTGCGGGTCTCCGGCTGCGAGGGTCGCGTGGGGACCGCCAGGTCCGAGGTCTTCGTCGACGAGGTGCCGCTGGCGCGGGTCGCCGAGGGACTGATCGGCGACGCCACCGTCAGCTCCTCGGCCGAGCCCGGCTCCTACGCGGTGTCCGTGGACTGCGACGGCAGCGAGGCGATGGCCGAGGGGACCGTCAAGGTGCTCCCCGCGGCCGCCACCGCCTCGCCGAGCGCCCCCGTACAGGCCGGTGGCGGCGCCATGGCCGCCCGTCAAGCCCCCGCTCCCAGCGCCGGGCAGCGGGCCGACGCCGACCGGGGCCCTGCGGCGGGCACCACCGGGGCCTTCGGACTGGTCCTGGCCGGCGGGGCCGCGCTGATCATCGCCGGGCGGGTACGGCGGCGCCGCGGGCGCGGCGGCGACGGTGCCCGCTGACGGCGCGGCGCCCGCCGGACGCGGCCGCCTGCTGACCGGTCTGGCCTGGGCGGTGCTGCTGCTGGGCCTGTGGCTGTGGGGCCGCAACCTCACCGACGGCGGCCTGACCCAGTCCCCGGACACCGGCGACGTCGCGGCCGTGGGCCGCCCGCCGGGCCGAGAACTCCCGCCCGCGCACCCGCCGTTGGCCGATTCCCCGTCCGTACGGCCGAGCGCGCTCGCCATCGACGCGCTGGGCGTGCGGGCCAGGATCGTGGAGCGCGGCCTGGACGCCGGGGGCGCGGTGGCCGCGCCGCCCTTCACCGACCCCGGCCTGGTCGGCTGGTACGGCGCGGGCCCCCAGCCGGGCGCGGCGGGCGCCGCCGTCCTGGTCGGCCATGTCGACACCGACACCCGGCGGGCGGTGTTCTACAGCCTCAGCAGCGCCGTCCCCGGACAGCGGGTGACGGTGCGGCGCTCGGACGGCACCGTCGCCGAGTTCACCGTCGAGGACGTCACGGTCCACCAGCGCGAGAACTTCGACGCGCGCCGGGTCTACGGCGCCCACGCGCCGGGCCGCGCCGAGCTGCGGCTGATTACCTGCGGCGGCACCTTCGACCGCGAGCGCCGCCTCTACAGCGCGAACATCGTGGTGTCCGCGTATCTGACGGGGGCCCGGCGGGGCGCATGAACGGCCCGGGGCGCCCGGCCCGAGGGCGGTGTCCTGATCCGAGGGGTACGTGTCATTGATGACGCACCGGCCGCGGCCGCATGCTGAGACGGACCGCCGCCGGGGCGGTTTCTCATGGGGAGGATTCCTGTGGACGCGGCTTTTGTTCTCTACGACCGCATGACGGCGCTCGACCTGATCGGCCCGTACGAAATGCTGGCGAACCAGCCCGGGGTCACGGCGCACTACGTCGCCGAGCGGCGCGGGCCGGTGCTCTGCGACGGCGGCATATCGCTCAACGCCACCACCACCTTCGCGGAGCTGACCGCGCCCGACCTGATCGTGGTGCCCGGCAGCGGCCGCTGGCTGGAGGTCATCGACGAGAGCGGGCCGCTGCTGGAGTGGCTGGCGGCCGTGCACCCCACCGCCACCTGGACCACCTCGGTGTGCACCGGCTCCACGTTGCTGGCCAGGGCGGGTGTCCTGAAGGGGCGCTCGGCCACCACCCACTGGCTCGCCCGCGGCCTGCTGGCCGCGCACGGCGCGCGGGTCAGCGAGGAGCGCGTGGTCATCGACGGCGATGTGGTCACCGGCGCGGGCGTATCGGCCGGTCTGGACATGGCGCTGACCCTGATCGCGAAGATCTGGGGCACGGAGCGGGCGCAGCTGACCCAGCTGATGACGGAGTACGACCCCCGGCCGCCCTTCGACGCCGGTTCGCCGGACAAGGCGCCGGCCGAACTGGTCGCCTCCGTACGGAAGTCGCTGGCCTGAGCGTGCGGGACAGCGTGGACCCCCGCCCCTGCGGCCCGACCGGTCCGGCGCAGGCCGTGCGGGAGGTGGTGGTCGTGGTCTACGACGGGGTGCAACTGCTGGACGCGGCCGGTCCCCTGGAGGTGTTCTCCTCCGCGGGAGGCCTGCGGGACGGGGCCTACCGGGTGCGGCTGGCCTCCGTGGACGGCCGGGACGTGGTGACCTCCTCCGGCATCCGCCTCGGCGTACACCTGCGGCTGCCGGACGCGGAGCCGGACACCCTGCTGGTGGCCGGCGGCTGGGGCCACGGCGGCACGGCCTGCGGGGCCGAACTGACCGCTCAGGTAAGGCTGGTGGCCGGCCGGGCGCGCCGGATCGCCTCGGTGTGCACCGGCGCCTTCGTCCTGGCCGAGGCCGGGCTGCTGGACGGCAGGCGGGCCACCACGCACTGGGCGCTGTGCGAAGAGCTGGCGGCCGAACACCCCTCGGTGAGCGTGGAGCCGGACGCGATCTTCGTACGCGACGGGCCGGTGGTGACCTCCGCCGGGGTGAGCGCGGGGGTGGACCTGGCGCTGGCCCTGGTGGAGGAGGACCACGGCGCCGCGCTCTCCCGGGAGGTCGCCAAATGGCTGGTGGTCTTCCTCCAACGGCCCGGCGGACAGTCCCAGTTCAGCCTGCGCAACCGCGCCCCGGCGCTACCGGACGGGCCGCCGCGCGCCCTGCTCGACGACATCGCCGTCGACCCGGCGGCGGACCTGTCGGTCCAGGCGATGGCCGCCCGGCTGTCGATGAGCCCGCGGCACTTCAGCCGGATGTTCACCCGCCGGGTCGGCACCAGCCCCGGGCGGTACGTGGAGCGGGCGCGGGTGGAGGCGGCGCGGGAGATGCTGGAGAGCGGCGCGGAGGGGGTACGGGCGGTGGCGCGGCGCTGCGGGTTCAACTGCGCCGAGACCATGCGCCGTACGTTCCTGCGCGAGATCGGGGTGCCGCCGAGCGCGTACCGCAGCCGGTTCAGCCGTACGGGCATCGAAGGGCCCACGGCGCGGGACGGGACGCGCGGGAAGGCGGCCGGAGGTCCGGGAGGGGAGGCCGGGCCTCCGGCCGGCGATGCCGGTTTCCGCGCCCCGTAAGGCGCGGGGGCCGTGCTCGACTCCCCTCCACGGCCTGCGGTGCGACGACCGCGCGTCCGGCAAAGCGCTCAGGCGGCCGGTGCCGGGACTGCCGCGTCGGCGCCGGCGCTGCGGGCGGAGCGTGCCGCGCGCAGGCCCAGGGCGCCGAAGACGCCGCCCAGGACCGCCCACAGCAGGACGTGGGAGGCCAGGGAGAGCACCCGGAAGTCCCACAGGAGGGTGGCCGAGACGGGTACCGGGTCGGGGTTGCCGGGGAGCGCGAACAGCAGCGCGAGGGTGGCGATCGCGGTGAGCGCGACGGCCAGTTGACGTACCGGCTCGGTGCGGCCGGCCAGTCTGCGGTGGATCTGCCAGGCCAGCAGCATGCCCAGGGCGCCGATGACGACCGCGGCCAGCCACAGCATCTGGCGCTGCCCGACCGTGCCGGAGTCGCCGACGCCGGGCGGGTTGGCGGGGTAGCGCAGTCCGGGCAGCAGCGCGACGCCGGTGAACGCGGCGGCCGCCATGGCCAGCGCGCGCGGCCAGGGCCGCTCGCCCGGGGCGCCGCGGCGGTGGATCAGCGCGTAGGCGACGGCGAAGAGCAGCCCCAGTGCCAGACCGGCGACGACCGCGGTGACCACCAGGCCGAAGTGCTGGGTGGAGCGGGTGAACAGCTCCTCGTGGTGCTGGGTGACGGCGGCGCCCGCGTCGTGGTGCTCCATGCGCTCCTGGCGCGCCTCCTCGGCGCGGATCGCGCGGTCCATCAGCGGTTCGGCGAGCAGCAGGGAGAAGAGACCGGTCAGCAGACCGGCCGCGCCGCCCGCGAGCAGTCCCCGTCGCAGGAAGGGGAGTACGGGGTGGTTCATGGTGCGTGCGCCCCGATCAGTGGCAGGGGGCGCCGAAGAGGTGCCGTCCGTCGTGGGAGAACTCGTGGAGGTAGTCGCCGGTCGCGGAGATGAGGGAGCCGTTGTCGATGAAGACGGCGTAGAGCGCGATCAGCGCGATGATGACGGCGCCGCCCGCGATCAGCCAGTCGCGGGTGCGGGTCGTGGCGGCCGAGACGGCCGCCGGGTCGGTGTGCTGCGCGGTGTGCAGTGACATCCGAAGTGCCTCCTTGTGGGGTTTCCACGCCCCATGGCAGGAGGACGACGGGTCAGTTCCTGACTCCCGCGAGCGGCGCTGCTCGCGGTCACAGTGGCGGGACCGTCCCGGATTCGCACCGGGTTCCTGTCTGCCGTCGCCTCGATGTATGGACTTGTCGCAACGGAGATTCCCAGCAGGACGGGCACATGTCAACCAGCGCACGGGCGCACGCGACCGTGCCCGGCCGGCGGTCCGCTCCCCCCTGAACCGCCGACCGGTCGGTCCTCGACCGCCGCGGCGCCAGGGCTGCGGGAGAGGCCCTGTCGCCGGGGGGAGGCGCTGGGAGTGCGTAGGTCGGACACGGCCGGGGACTGGGGCCAGGCGACCTACTCTAGAACGCCTGAACGCCCCCGCCTAGGGGCAGTTGAGGCCAAGCCGTCATCGGCTCGTCGATAGGTCGACAGTGCTCCTCGCCCCTGTGCAACGATGGATCGGACCGGTCTTGTCCCGTGCTCCGAGGGGGAGTGGATGTACGGAAATGTGGGGGGGCCGGGGGGACGCCCCCCGGGTGGACACCGCACCGCAGGCCGCCGGCGCACGGCGCTGGCGGCGGTCTCGGCCGCGGGTGCGCTGCTGATGCTGGCCGGGTGCTTCGGCTCTTCGGAAAAGGGCGGGGAGAGAGAGGGCGAGGGCGGGGCCGGCGCGCCCGTTCTGGGGCAACAGCCCAAGTCCACCGCGCGGTTCTGGGTCAACCCCGACGGAAATGCGGCCCGCCAGATGGCCGCGTACACCAAGGAAGGCAAGGCGTCCGACGCCGAACTGATCGAGAAGATCGCCTCCCGGCCCGTCGCCGAGTGGATCGGCGTGGACAACGCGGAGAGCGAAGCGCGCGGCTTCACCGAGGCCGCCGCCAAGGCCGACCGCGACGCCCTGCTCGTCCTCTACAACATCCCGCACCGCGACTGCGGCAACTACTCCAAGGGCGGCGCCGCGGACGGCAACGCCTACCGCGGCTGGCTCGACGGCGTCGTCAAGGGCATCGGCGACCGCGCCACGACCGTCATCCTGGAGCCGGACGCGCTGCCGCACATCGAGGACAAGTGCACCCCCGAGCAGTTCCACGAGGAGCGCTACGCCCTGCTGACCGAGGCCGTGGGCAAGCTCAAGGCGCTGCCGAGGACCAAGGTCTACCTCGACGCCGGCAATCCGCACTGGATCAAGGACCCGGGCCGTATGGTCGAGCCGCTGCGCCGCGCGGGCATCGACAAGGCCGACGGCTTCGCGCTGAACATCTCCAACTACCAGACCACGGAAGAGAACACGAAGTACGGCAAGCAGCTGTCGGGGATGCTCGGCGGCAAGCCCTTCGTCATCGACACCAGCCGCAACGGCAACGGCCCGGCGCCGGGCGGCGACGACGCGGAGAGCTGGTGCAACCCCCCGGGCCGGGCGCTGGGCAAGGCCCCGACGGTCAGGACCGGCGACCCGCTGGTGGACGCCTATCTGTGGATCAAGCGCCCCGGGGAGTCGGACGGCACCTGCAAGGGCGGGCCCAAGGCGGGGGAGTGGTGGCCCGAGTACGCCCTTCAGCTCGCCCGCAATTCGCGGTAGTTGAGCAACAGAGAGGGGCGCCCCGGTGATCCGGGGCGCCCCTCTTCGTATGCGGACTCCTCAACCGCTCGCTTCGTATACGGGCACCTCAACTGCCCTGCGCCACCGGCACCTTGAGCCAGACCGCCTCGGACGGGGTGCCCCGGTCGTCCACGGCGTTGAGCATGTACCAGCCGGGCGGGACCAGGGACGGGTCCTTGGGCAGGGTGGCGGTCACGGAGTCCTTGGTGCGGGTGAAGTCCAGCGCGATGGAGCGCTGTTCGATGTTGGTGACATGGGTGAAGGAGCTGGGCCGGATCAGCCGCAGCTTCTTGATGCCCGCGCTCTGCGCCGTCCTGTAGGTGACCTTGCCGCCGAGCGGGACGGTCCTGCGCTCGGACCCGGTCAGCTGGGGCCGGGAGTCGCGGTAGAGGTAGGGCGGGGTGTAGAGGTCGATCTGCTGCTCGAAGACGCCGGGCTTGGTGTTGTCCTTGTCGGCGAACAGCGAGTCGGAGCCGAAGGTCATCACCCGGCCGTCCGGCAGCAGCAGCGCCCCGGAGTGGTAGTTGCGGCCCACCAGCGGCTCGGCCACCTCCCGCGAGGTGTTGGCCGCCGGGTCGTACAGCTCGGCCCTGAGGATGTTGGAGTCCGAGCGCCCGCGGTAGTCGCCCGAGCCGTTGGTGGTCAGGACCGTGTCGTCCGGCATGATCACGCTGCTGGGGTAGCGGGCCTTCTCGTACAGCGGCGGCCCGTCCTTGAAGCGCGGGCTGTCCGCGTGCAGATCCACGATCCGGGTCCTGGCGGTGGCCTTGGGGTCCTCGCCGACCCCGCCGCCGCCCAGGACCATGTACTTCTGGTCCTGCGCGGGCGGCAGCAGTACGGACATCGAGGTCTCCAGGATGTCCGGGTCGCTGATGCCGGGCACGACCTGGAACTCATTGGTCTTCAGGTCCCAGATGCCGGGCTTGCGGCCGATGTTGTCCGGGCCGTAGCCGGCGTTGGAGCCGGTGTAGAAGATCCGGCCCTTGTCGGTGAGGAAGAGCGCGGGGTAGGTCGGGAAGAACCGCTCCTTGGGCAGATAGGTCCACTTCTTGGTCTTCGGGTCGTAGATCTCCTGCTTGCCCGGTACGACCTGGCCGATCTCGTCCAGCCCCGAGACCGACAGGACCCGGCCGTCCTCCAGCGTGGTCAGCGTCGGGTACCAGCGGGCCTCGTTCATCGGGTCGACGGGCAGATAGCGCTCGGCGACCGGGTCGAACTCGAAGGAGTCCTTGATCCCCTGGAAGTCCTTCTTGTCGAAGGACAGCTTCTGCGCGATGCCGTAGAAGTTCCGCGCGTCCGCGCCGGTCAGGCCCTGGATGCGGTAGTTGTCCTGGGCGCCGGTGGAGTGTGCGGGGCCCTCCTTGAGCGCCTCGACATAGACCCGGGCCTCGCTGTGGGTGACGGTCACCTTGCCGGTCCTGGGGTCCTGGGTCTTCTTGGCCCGCGGCACCACGAGGGGGTCCTTGGACTCGAAGGTCTTGCCGTTCTGCTTGCCGGTGAAGAGCGTGCCGGCCGGGAAGGTCTTGGGCGCGTCGGGGTCCTCGTTGTAGACGATCATCAGGCCGCCGGCCTTCTTCACATCGCCGCCCAGCTTCTCGTAGCGCTGGGTGCCGCCCGCCACCAGGAGCTTGCCGTCCGGGAGCTGGGTGTGCCCGGCGCAGAAGAGGTCCTTGGGCGTGGGGATGTTCTTGAAGGTGTTCTTCACCGGGTCCCACAGGACCGTACGGAAGGTCTTGGCCTTGAACATCTTGGCGTTGTTGCCGGAGCCGGCCACCAGGAGCACCTTGCCGGTGTGCAGCAGGGCGGCGTGGATGGTGTTGATCCGGTACTCCTCGGGGACGTCGACCACCTCCCACTTGCCCATCTTCGCCTTGTACCCGGGCTGGTCGATCTTGTACGCGTGGTACTTCTCCGAGGCGAAGCCGAAGAGGGCGGGGCCGTTCATCCCGGCCAGTGCCAGCACCACCGCCGCGCCGATCGCGACTCTTCGGGTGCGCCGGCTCGGACGGTACTTCATGTGTGACGTCCCCCAAGGGCGATCTGCACGGTCTGGTCGGTGGCGGCACCCTGGTCGGCGGCCGCCCAGGTGGGCTTGTGCCCCGCGGGTTCAGGGGCGTGGGTGCCGGGCGCTCCCGCCGCCCCGCCCGCGTCCGCGGTCTCGCCGGCATCCGGCGCGCGGGAGCTGCCGGAGCGCTTTTCGCGGCGTACGGTCCAGCGCCAGGCGAAGATGGGCGAGGCGGTGACGAGCAGCGCGAGCGAGGCCCAGGTGATCATCGCCGGGTGGTCGTGGCCGAAGACGAAGGACGCGGCCAGCGAGGCGCCGAAGACCAGGATGAAGAACAGGTGGATCCTGAAGGTGCCCAAGAGGGTGTCCGGGCTGGAGGAGTCCCCCTTGGGCGTCACCACGAACTTGCTCTTGCGGCGCAGCACGGCGTCCATCAGCGAGCGCGCGTAGATGGGGGCGGAGAGCGCGGACATCACCATGCCCGCGATGCCGCCGGAGCCCTCCGGCTCGTGCGGGGAGACGTTGTGCCGGCGGTTCCAGACGTAGAGCCCGATCTGGAGTGCGGAGGCGTTTCCGTACAGCATCATCCAGATCGCCGGGTCGATCTGTACACCCGATGCGCCAAGACCCAGGAAGAGTGCGCAACTGAGCGCCGCGAGAATCCAGTTCATCGCGGACATCGGGTAGAAGATCACCATCATGGTGTAGTTGAAGAGCTTGCCCGGCGGCAGCGTCAGCGGCGCCTTCCAGAACTGCTTGAGGATGGTCTCGTAGGTCCCGCGCGACCAGCGCAGCTGCTGGGTGAAGAAGTCCGTCCAGGCGGTGGGGCCCTCGCCGACGGCCAGGACGTCCGGGGTGTAGACCGAGCGCCACTTCTTGCCGGTGTCGGGGTTGGAGTGGCGGTGCATCTCGAAGCCGGTCGCCATGTCCTCGGTGATCGAGTCGTACAGGCCGCCGATCTGCTTGAGGGCCTTGATGCGTACGGCGTTGGAGGTGCCGACGAACATGGGTGCGCCGTAGCGGTTGCCGGCGCGCTGGATCAGGGCGTGGAAGAGGAACTGCTGGGATTCGGCGGCCTTGGTGACGAAGGTGTCGTAATTGCCGTACACCTGCGGGCCGATGACGAATCCGACGTCGGGGTCGCGGAAGAATCCGAGCATGCGTTCCAGGTAATTGGGCAGCGGTACGTGGTCGGTGTCCACCGACGCGAAATAGTCGTAGTCATCGCCGTGCGCCTGGAGCCAGGCGTTGTAATTGCCGTGCTTGGTCTTGGCGCGGTGCGGGCCCTTGGCCTGGTTCCACTCCGGAATGCCCTTTCGGGTGAAGTGGTGAACACCCAGCCGCGCGCAGACCTCCTTGACGGCGTCGTCGTCGCCCTCGTCCAGCAGCCAGACGTGCAGCAGCCCGCGGTGGCGCAGCTTCACGGCCGCCTCAAGGGTCTTGGTGACCATCTCCAGCGGCTCTTTGCCGGGGACGAAGGAGGTGAGGAAGGCGACCTTGGTGCCGTTCTCCGGGACGACCGGGACGGGGTCGCGGGCCACCAGGGTGGCGTGCGCGTTGGACAGCACGTTCATGCAGCGGAAGAACTCGATCAGACCGATCGAGACGAGCATGACGATGTCCAGCGCCGGCAGGAAGTCATAGGCGGGGTAGTCGCGTTCGGTCCAGTGGGCGGGCTGCATCAGCCAGGCCAGCAGGCCCAGCGAGACCAGAGGTGCGGCACCGAGCAGCAGGGCGGCGCGGATGCGGTGCGGTTCGTCGGCCAGCAGGCTGCGGTAGCGGACCTTGTACGGCTTGTCGGGATCCGGCTGGGTCAACGGCCCGGCCAGCCGGCTGTAATGCTCGTAGTCGTAGCGCGGAAGTGGTGCGCGTGGCCGCGGCCGCTGCCAGTGCTGGCGCGGCACGCGCAGGCGTGCCGTCGCGGACGGGTCGTACTGGTGTTGCTGCCGGGCGCCGGTAGGCGTCGACGTCATGAGTCCATCCCCCCGCACGCATGCTGGCTGCGTGTCCGTCTTCTCACGGCCCGCGTCCAGGTCCCCCTCGACCGACACGGGCTCACTGATACCGGCCGTCCGATGCCGTGTGGCACGTCTCCTGACACATGCCCTAAGACACCAGACGGTCTCCTTCCGGTTGCATGCTTCCCGCCCCGCACCCTTCTCAGTGCACCGGGGTCCCCCGACCCCTCGTTCGCAGCAACCGGCATGTCCCCCAACTCAGGCGGACCCAGGCCTTGTTGGGCTCCAGGTCCACCGTCAGGGTCCCGAACCTCTCGTCATGATCGCAAGGGTGAAACGAGGGCTTTACAGGACATGGTTGTGCAAGGGTGGACAGGAATGGACCAGAAGGGCCTCAAGGTGCATTACTTCGGTCCTGAACTGCGCAACCTCTGGCGGATGTTGTCGAAGTGATCACGCACCGCCCGCTGTGCGCGCACCGCGTCACCAGCGGAGACGGCCGCCAGGATCTCCTGGTGCTGGCGGTGGGTGACCTTCGGATCGGTGTGCGAATCCACGAGATCCGTACGGACCCGGTGGAAGGCCTCCCAGAAGGCGTCCACCACCTCGCTCAGCAGAGGGTTGGCCAGGCCCCGGTACAGCGCGGCGTGGAAGGCCCGGTCCGTCTCGGCGCGCACCGCCCCCGCCCCGGCCTCCACCGCCATCCGCGCCACCAGCGTCTCCAGCTCGGCCAGGTCCGCCGCGGGCACCTGCCCGGCCAGCCGGGCGATCAGCCCGGTCTCCACCGCCTCGCGCAGTTCCAGCAGCTGGCGCAGGCTGTCCTCGCCGCGGTAGTGGCCGGCCACCGTGCGGAAGGCCAGCCCCTCGGTCATCGGCGCCATCGACATCGGCCCCACGTACGTGCCGAAGCCGTGCCGTATCTCCACGATGCCCATCGCCTGCAGCCCCTTCAGGGCCTCGCGCACCGAATTGCGGCTGACGCCGAGCAGCTCCATCAGCACGGTCTCGGTGGGCAGCGGGGCACCGGACGGCAGCCGCTCGTCGATGATCAGCTTCTTGATCCGTTCCTGGATGTCGTATGCCATCGTGCGACCGTGCACCGCCACCTCCGGGCTGCCGGGCTCCCGGGGCGGACCCCGGATATGACTGAAGGCCCCCTCGTCAATGACGAGAAGGCCTTCAGTGTTACGTGCGCCGCCAGGGACTCGAACCCCGGACCCGCTGATTAAGAGTCAGCTGCTCTAACCAACTGAGCTAGCGGCGCGCGCTGACAAAGAAAACTTTACAGGATGTTCGGGGGTGCTCGTGACCACCGCCGGACGGTGCCCGGCCGAGGTCGATAAAGGGGGGCCCCGGGTGAGATGATCTTGGGGACGGTCCCGCGGTCCGGTGAGGGGTGGCGGGGCCGTCGTGCCATGCGGTCCGCCCCCTTGTGCGGCCCAGGTCCATACCTGCATCCCCATTGGTCCGTACCTCCGCCCGTCTGTGGTCCGTACCTATGGGCGATCCGGGGTATTCGGGAAGTCCGGGCAACGGCATGGACTCATCCAAGGGCCGAAAGTCCTTTCATTTAGGGACTTTCGACTAAAGGCCCGCCCGATTTGGTCTGTGAAGATCGTGTTCGTGGTGCAAGATCATCAGTTGCCCCGTCAACATGCGATATCTCCTGCTAGTTGAGAAGCTGTGGCGAGTGCGCAGCCGCGTGGGAACTGAACGGGCCTGGAGGGGAACTGACATGGCAGTGCCGGGATTCGTCGGACCGGGTTTTGTGGAGGTCGACCCCGCGGGCGACTGCGACTGCGAGGGCTGTGTGACCCAGCGGCGCGCATCGCTGCGCGCGCTCCCGCTCCGGGACGGCGGCCACCCCGCCGCGCACGGCGCCCGGCGGGCGCTGGTACTGGTGGCGACCGCCGGTACGGTCCTGGGCGGCGGCGCACAGGGCGCCTTCGCCGACGGCCGGGCGGACGCGGCGAACGCGGCGAGCTCCGCCCTCGACGCGGACGGGAGGGCGGCGGGTCCTGAGCAGACCCCGCAGGGCGCGCCCGGCGCGCTGTACGGCGGCGACCGCCTCACGGGCAGCATCACACCCGCCGCATCCATCACGCGCGTTGCTTCCGCCACGCCCGCCGCGTACGCGACCCGCACCGTCACCCGCGCCCAGATCCTGGACCGGGCCCGGCGCTGGGTGGACGCGCAGGTCCCGTACAGCATGAGCCGCTACTGGTCCGACGGTTACCGCCAGGACTGCTCGGGCTTTGTGTCCATGGCCTGGAATCTGGGCAGCAACCAGTGGACCGGCAGCCTGGCGCAGTTCGGCGTACGGATATCCAAGAGCGAACTGCAGCCGGGCGACATGCTGCTGTTCCACAACCCGGCCAATCCCGGGGTGGGTTCGCACGTCACCCTCTTCGGCGGCTGGAGCGACTCCGCGCGCACGCGGTACATCTCCTACGAGCAGACCCGGCCGCACACCGTCAAGCGCTCGACGCCGTACGCCTATTGGAACCACTCCTCGAAGTACGTCGCCTACCGCTACCGCGGCCTGACCGAGGGCGGCGGCACCGGCGGCACCGGCACCGGCTCCTCGGCCGCGTTCCCCGGGGCCGGCCGCTTCGGCCCCGGCGCGAACAACGCCCATGTCACCGAGCTGGGCCGGATGCTCGTGCAGCGCGGCGGCGCATCGTTCTACACCTCCGGTCCCGGCCCGCGCTGGAGCGAGGCGGACCGCAGGGCCACCCAGGCCTTCCAGCGCGCCCAGGGCTGGTCCGGCGCCGAGGCCGACGGCATCCCGGGCCCGGCGACCTGGTCGTACCTGGTCGGCGGCAAGGGCAAGAACATCGGCGGCTCGGGCTCGGGCTCGGGCTCCAGCTCCGGCTCGGGCGGCTCCGGCGCGGGCAGCGGCACGACGGTCTCTCCTGGTTTCCCCGGCGCCAAGTTCTTCCGCCCGGGGCAGTCCAACGGCCATGTCACCGAGCTGGGCAAGCGGCTGGTGAAGAAGGGCTACGGCAAGCACTACACCTCCGGGCCCGGACCCACGTGGTCGGAGGCGGACCGCCGCAACGTCGAGGCGTTCCAGCGCGCCCAGGGCTGGCGCGGCGCGGACGCGGACGGCTACCCGGGCCCGGAGACCTGGCGGCGACTCTTCCGATGACGGAGCGAACAACCATGGCAGCACAGACGGACGGCGGGCGGGCCGAGGGCGCGTCCGCGTCCCCCACGGCCCGCGCCGCACGGCCGCGGACCGGCCGGTACGGCGACGGCATACCGATGGACATGCTCTTCCGCGACGAGGAGCCCCGCGGGGGCGGTGCGGGCACCGGCGCCCGCACCGAGGGCGCGGCCCCCGTCGCCCCCGGGCCGGCACAGGCCGATCCGCGCGGGATCGCCCTCCCGCCGGGCGCGGAGCCGGACTCCGCCAAGAGGCCCGGCCGGGGGACCGGCGAGGCGGGTACGCGTACGGAGCGTACGGACTCGGCTGCCTCGGCGGGTGAGGACGGCCTCCGCGACGACGACACCGCCGAACAGCCGCGGGTGATCGTGCCGCTGCTGGACCCCGACACCGGCGGGCCCTTCCGGTACGAGGACGAGGCGCCGGACGCCCCCGAGGCGGGTCGGGCGCGCACCGGCGGCCCGGCCCGGCCCGCCGATGTCGCGGTGGCGGGCATCGCCGCGGCGACCGAACTGCTGGACACCGCCGAGCGGGCCGCGCTGGACGGCGCCCTCGCGGCGGTCGACGGCGGCGGCCGGGCGCCCGGGGCGGCCGAGCACCCGCGCACGTCCGCCGCGCCCCAGGCCCCGGCCCGTCCGCACCAGCGGCTGATGGACCCCTCGCCGGACGCCACCTCCCGCAGTGGCGGCGTCCGGCAGGCCCCCACGGAGGACCCCGATCTGGCCGAGCGGCGCGGGCCCTCGCTGTCCGGATGGCTCGCCGTGCTCATCGGCCTGCTCTCGCTCGGCTGTGTGGCGGCGCTGCTGTGGTGGCGCGGGGCGCTGCCGGCGGCGGCCCTGGCCGCCGTCGGGCTGCCCGCCGTGGACCACGGGCCGATGAAGCCGTGGGACTGGGGGCTGCTCGCGCTCGGCGGCGCCCTCGCGCTGCTCGCCTTCGGCGGGCTGACCCGCGGCCGGGTCGGCAGCGCCTGGGTGCTCAGCCTCTTCGGGCGCTACCGCGGCAGCGTGCGCCGTACAGGCCTGGTGTGGATCAGCCCGATGGTGCTGCGCCGCCGGGTGGACGTACGGCTGCGGCACTGGCGCAGCGAGGCGATGCCGGCCGTGGACGCGGACGGCATCCAGCTGCGGGTCGTCGTCCTGGTCGTGTGGCGGATCAAGGACACCGCGCGGGCGCTGCTCGCCGTCGAGGACCACGCGGCCTATCTGCGCGAGCAGGTGGAGGCCGCGATGGCCCGGGTGCTCTCCCAGCTGCCCGCCGACACCTTCCACGGGGACGCCCCCACGCTGCGCGACGCGGAGGCGGTCGGCGACGCGCTGACCCGGATCCTGTCCGCCGACTGCCGCCCGGTCGGCATCGAGGTCTTCTCCGCGCAGCCCACCCGTATCGAGTACGCGCCGGAGGTGGCGGCCGCCATGCAGCGCCGCCAGATCGCCGCGCTGGACGCCAAGCACCGCGACAGCGTGCTGACCTCGGTCGTGGACGCGGTGGACGACACCGTCAACCGGCTGACCTCCCGCGGGCTGGTCGAGCTGGACGACTACGAGCGCAAGGCGCTGGTCAAGGACCTGACCGTGGCCTTCTACACGGCGCGCGGCAGCGCCGTCACCAAGAGCTGATCCCAGGGCGCGCGCCCGGCTACGGGTGCCGGG
>NZ_JBSIBZ010000112.1:0-27769 GCF_058245575.1 Streptomyces sp. UF-297
CCCCCCCCCCCCCCCCCCCCCCCCCCCCCCCCCCTCAGCCGTACGGCCACGGTCAGCGCGTGGTGCCCATCAATTCGGTGAACTCCGTCGGGTCGGTGTCGAAGCCGCGTACGCCGCGGCGGAATTCCCAGATTCCGGCGTCGTTCCGGAGGAATTCCGCGACGGTCGCGGCCGTGGCGGCCCCGACCTCGGTGAAGTCGCTCTTCGCCAGCTCGTCGTAGCCCTCGTGTATCGCAAAGGCGGTGTTGGCCACCTCGCCGAACGTCCGGTGGCCGTTGCGCTGTTGGACGGCGATCCCCACGACCGCGCGTACGTAGCGCGGATCCAGCCGGTCGAGCTCCAGGGTCATGACCTCGTCGGAGCCGAAGCCCTGGCCGTTGCGGCTGTCCCGGTTGAGGGTGATGGTGCCGTCGGGGGACCGGCTGCCGAAGTGCACCAGGTAGGCGGGAGAGCCCTGTGGGGCGTCCGCGGAGTAGACCGCGGCGATGATGTCGAGATCATGGGCGGGTGTGCCGGAGGGGCTGGGGTCCCATTTGAGCGTCACCTGGACCTTTCCGAGTCCCTTGTTGAGACTGCTCACCAGACTTCCCTTCCTCATTGCGGGGCCGATGCGGCGTACGTCCGGGTGCCGCGCAGTGCCTTTGCGCCCGGGGCCGGACGGTCGGCCACTGACCACACAGTAGACGTCAAGTCCCTGGTGGAGCAGCCCTTATCAGGAGGACGTACGGGTAAACACCCGGGGGCGTGCGGGAGTTGAAGGGGCGCCTCAGTGCGCCACTTCGCCCCAGAGGCGGGCGAGATGGCCCTCCAAGGTGCTCAGGGCGGTCTCGGCCGAGAGGTGCTCGAAGAGGATGTGCACGGTCAGGCCGTCGGTCAGCGCCAGCAGGACGCGGGCCTCGTGCTGCGGGTCGCGGATGTCGGCGGCCTCGCCGATGAGCCGGGCGAACAGCTCCTGCAGATCGGTGTAGTAGCCCCGCAGGACCTTGGCCAGCGGCGGGCTGACCATGGCCTGGGCGACGAACGCGAGCCATACGCGGGCCTCCGGGCGGTACTCCTCGCGCAGCAGCGAGATCTCCGTCGCGGCGTGCTCCAGCGCCGTACGGGAGGAGTGGACGGGGGACTCGGCGAGCCGGGCCTCCGCGCGGCGGCCGATGCGCTCACTGACGTGGGACAGGGCGAAGACGAGCATCTCCTCCTTGGTGTGGAAGCAGCGCTGCACGGCCCCCATGGAGACCTGCGCGCGGGCCGCCACATCGCGCAACGTGACGCCCTCCAGGCCGTGTTCGTCGGCGAGATGGCACACGGCGTCGGCGATCTGCCGTCTGCGGCTGTCGTGATCCACCAGTCTGGGCATGCCGCGCCCCCCACTTCCCGGGCTTCCCCGCCGTCGCCGCGTCCGTACGCGCCCGGTCCCGCCGCGACGCGTACGCATCGGGCACCAGATTACGATGCGATGCACCTGCATCGGTACGGCCGGCGGCGAGCGGATCGCCGCTTGGACGCGGGGAGTTGAGGGTGATTGGCATGTGACGGGCGGTGAATCGGGTCGCTCCTGGGCCGTACGATGGCGCGGTGCTGGTCAAGTGGATTCGTTGCACCGTGGTGGACCGTCGAGGGTTCGAGCGGGGGCAGCGGAAATGGGCGGGGCTTTTGGGGGAGCCGGGGTTCCGGGGGCAGGGCGGGGGGTGGAGCCGGTCGCGGCCGGGGGTCGTGCACCTGGTGGCCTTCTGGGAGAGCAGGGCGTTCTACGACTCCTTCATGGCGCGTTCGCACGACCGGCTGGCGGCGGCGCAGGCGGGCACCTTCAAGGACGTCCAAGTGCGCCTGTTTGAGCACGAGTTCGATGTGAAGGTGGGCTTCCGGCCCGTGTTCTCGGACGCGGACGTGCTGCGGCTGGCGCACTGCCAGGTACGGGTGGACCGGCTCGAGCACTTCATGCTCATGCAGGAGAAGGTGTGGAACCCGGCGATGGCCGGGTCGCCGGGCATGCTGCGCGGGCTGATGGGGCGGGCTCCGGGGGAGGAGTTCCTGATCCTTTCGATGTGGGACTCGGCGGCGGAGCGGGGGAAGTACCGGCCCGAGAGGGTGGAACGGCTGGCGCTGCGCGCGCAGACGACGGCGGACGTGCGGGCGGTCACGGGGGATGTGATCGACCTCGAACCGTCGTGGGCGGTGTGAGGGTGCTTCGGTGCGGCGTGGGCCGGTGAGCCCTGGCCGGGCCGGTGAGGTGCTGGCCGGGCAGGTGAGGCGCTGGCCGGGCCGGTGAGGCGCTGGCCGGGCAGGTGTGAGGTGCGGGCCGGTGCGGGCGTCCCCCGGGGTGGCGACGTACGGGTGCCTAGGGTGCCTTCTGGAGGGCGAACGCGCCCGCGCGGGCGGCTGTGAGGGCCGCGGCGGCGGCCTGGTCGGCGGTGTGCTCGTCGACCGGCTCGCGGGTGACGAACAGGCGGAAGAAGAGCGGCGCCGAGACGGCGCGCACCACGGATCCGGCGTCGATTCCGGCTGCGCCGCCCGGGAGTTCGCCGCGCTCCTGCGCGCGCTCCACGATGACCTCGCAGCGCGCGAACCGCTCGGTGTAGAAGGCGCGCAGCGCTTCGGCGGCGCGCTCGGACTGGAACGCGGCCGCGATGAAGGCCGAGCCGGAGGCGGCCGCCGCGGGATCGGTGAAGGAGTGCACGACCTCGCGGGCCAGGGCGCGCAGATCGCCCTCCAGGGACCCGGTGTCCGGCGGGGTCCAGCTGTCCTCGCCCGCCAGGTCCAGCACCTCGGCCACCAGGCCGTCGACGCCGCCCCAGCGGCGGTACAGGGTCGTCTTGTGGATGCCCGAGTGCTCGGCGACGTACTCGACGGTCAGGCCGGGGTAGCCCAGTTCGCCCAGGCCGGCCACGACGGCGTCGCGCACGGCGGCGCGGGTGCGGGCGGTGCGCCCGCCGGGGCGGCGGGTGCCGGGCGGGGGCGTGGCGGGTCCGGACGCGGTGGGCTCGGATGTGGCGGGCTCGGAGGCGGTGGGCTCGCTCTCCCCGTCGCTCCGCGCGGAAATCTTCTCGGACAAGTGCAACTCCTGTTGCGTTAGCTGGCTGGGGCGTGCCATCATCGTAACGCAACGCAAGTTGCATTTATGGAATCGGCGTGCGCCCTCAGGAGGATTGTTTGCCCACTCAGATCTCGCTGCACGATGTGTCCAAGTCCTACGGCGACCGGCTGCTGCTCGACGGTGTCTCGCTGGCGATACGCCCGGGGGACAAGGCCGGCATCGTGGGGGAGAACGGCGCGGGGAAGTCGACCCTGCTGCGCCTCATCGCCGGCGTGGAGCAGCCGGACGAGGGCCGGGTCGTACTGACGGCCGACGGCGGGATCGGCTATCTCGGCCAGACCAGCGATCTCCCGCAGGACCGCACGGTCCAGGACGCCATCGACGCCGCGCTGGACGAACTGCGCGCCATCGAGCGCCGGCTGCGGGAGCTGGAGGGGCGGCTGGGCTCGGCGGAAGCCGCGGAACTGGCGGAGTACGGCGACCTCCTCACCGTCTTCGAACTGCGCGGAGGGTACGAGGCCGACGCCCGCGTCGAGAAGGCCCTGCACGGCCTGGGGCTGGCCCACGTGGGGCGGGACCAGACGGTCGGCAGCCTCTCCGGCGGCGAACTGGCCCGGCTCGGGCTGGCCTGCCTCATAGCCGCCGCCCCCGAGGTGATGCTGCTGGACGAGCCGACCAACCACCTGGACGCCTCCGCCCTGGACTGGCTGGAGGGCGCGCTGCTGGCCCACGGCGGCACGGTCGTCGCGGTCTCCCACGACCGGCTCTTCCTCCAGCGCTTCGCCGCCACCGTCGTCGAGGTGGCCGCCGACCGCCGCACCGTCGTGCGGTACGGCGGCGGATACGGCACCTTCGTCAGCGCCAAGGCCGCCGCCCGCCGCCGGTGGGAGCAGGAGTACGAGCAGTGGTGCCAGGAGATCGCGCGGCTGACCGACTTCTCCGCGGGCGGGGCGCGGGCCGTCGCCCAGGGCCGGGCGATCAAGGACAACAACAAGATGGCCTACGACCGCAACGCCGGCCGGGTCCAGTCCTCCATCGCCGCCCGGGTGCGCAACACCCAGGAGCGGCTGCGCAGGCTGGAGCAGGAACCGGTCCCCAAGCCGCCGGAGCCGCTGCGCTTCCGGGCGGCGCCCGCGGCCGGAGACGCCCAGGGCGCCCTCGTCGCCCTGGAGGGGGTGCGGGTGGCGGACCGGCTGGCCGTGGACGCACTGACCGTTTCGGCGGGGGAGCGGCTGCTGGTCCAGGGACCCAACGGCGCGGGGAAGTCCACCCTGCTGCGGGTGATGGCGGGAGTGCTGGGGCCCGATGCGGGAGCGGTCCGAAGGAACGGGCGGATCGGCTATCTCGCCCAGGAGATACCTCTGAGCAGGCCCCGGGAGCGGGTGCTGGCCGCATTCGGCCGCGGGCTGGGCGGCACGCCCGAGGAGCAGGCCGAACTCCTGCTGTCCTTCGGGCTGTTCCGGGAGCGCGACCTGTCGGTACCGGTGGGCGCGCTGTCGGTCGGCCAGCGGCGCAGACTGGCGCTGGCCCGGCTGCTGGCCCGCCCCGCGGACCTCCTGCTGCTGGACGAGCCGACCAATCACCTGGCCCTGGACCTCGTCGAGGAACTGGAACAGGCGCTGGCGGCCTGGCCGGGAGCCCTGGTCGTCGTCTCGCACGACCGGCTGCTCGGCCGCCGCTTGAGCGGACGGCACTGCGAGATACGCGAGGGCCGCGCGGTGGTGGGCGATGGTGTGTGAGTGAGGGGCAAGGCGTCTGGGCGACGACGCATCGTGACCGCTGCGGCGCGTACCGTAGGAATGAGGCATGTACAGGCCAGGCGTTTTAGGGTGGCTGCATGGCTCGTCCCCGACGCATCGTTCTCATCCGGCACGGAGAGTCGGAGGGGAATGTCGACGACACCGTCTACGAGCGCGAGCCCGACCACGCGCTGAGCCTGACGGACAAGGGGGTGCGCCAGGCCGAGGAGGCGGGCGAGCCGCTGCGGGCGATGTTCGGCGACGAGCAGATCTCCGCGTACGTGTCCCCCTACCGCCGTACGCACCAGACCTTCCGGACGCTGGGGCTGGACATGGACCGGGTGCGGGTCCGAGAGGAGCCCAGGCTGCGCGAGCAGGACTGGGGCAACTGGCAGGACCGGGACGACGTACGGCTGCAGAAGGCCTACCGCGACGCCTACGGCCACTTCTTCTACCGCTTCGCCCAGGGCGAGTCCGGCGCGGATGTCTACGACCGGGTCGGGGCGTTCCTGGAGAGCCTGTGGCGCAGCTTCGAGGACCCCGGCCACCCGCCCAACGTCCTGATCGTCACGCACGGCCTGACCATGCGGCTGTTCTGCATGCGGTGGTTCCACTGGTCCGTCGCGGAATTCGAGTCGCTGTCGAACCCGGGCAACGCGGAGTTCCGTTCGCTGCTGCTCGGCCCCGACGGCCGCTACAGCCTGGACCGGCCGTTCGAACGCTGGTGTAAACCCGAGCCTTACGGCATCACCGGTTAGAGTGCCACCGATGACCGCCGACCACCGTGACGCAGAGCGCTTCGAGCGGGCCCTCGCCAGCCTGCGCGGGCTGTCCGTGGGCGATGCCCTCGGATCCCGATTCTTCGTTCCCGCCAACTACCCCTCCCTCAAGCGACGCGAGCTGCCGCCGGACCCCTGGCAGTGGACCGATGACACCGAGATGGCCTGCTCGGTGGTGTCCGTGCTGGCGACCTGCGGCCGCATCGACCAGGACGCGCTCGCGCGCTCCTTCGCCGAGCACCACGACGTCGACCGCGGCTACGGCCCGGCGGTCAACCGCATGCTCCGCCTGATCCGCGAGGGCGGCGACTGGCGCGAGCTGGCCGCGGCCCTGTTCAACGGGCAGGGGTCGTGGGGCAACGGCGCCGCCATGCGCATCGCCCCGCTGGGCGCCTGGTACGCCGACGACCCCGAGCAGGCCACCCACCAGGCGGAGATCTCCGCGTACACCACGCACCAGCACCGCGAGGCGGTGGTCGGCACGATGGCGGTAGCCGCGGCCGCCGCCCTGGCCGCCGACCCGGCCCGCAGGCCCGGCCCCGAGGAACTCCTGGACGGCGTGCTGGCGCTGATCCCGCGCAGCGCCGTACAGGCCGGACTGCGCCGCGCGCGGGACATGCTCGACTACGGCGACGCGAGCACCGTCGCCGCCGTGCTCGGCTGCGGCCGGCGTACCAGCGCCCACGACACCGTGCCCTTCACGCTCTGGGCCGCGGCGCGCCATCTCGGCGACTACGAGCAGGCGTTCTGGACCACCGCCCAGGCGGGCGGCGATGTCGACACCACCTGCGCGATCGTCGGGGGCATCGTGAGCGCCACGCAGGGCGGCACCCCGCCCCAGGAGTGGCTGGAGCGCACGGAGCCGCTGCCGTCCTGGACGCCCGCGCTCTCCGCCTGACCGCGGCGCGTACCCGGCGCGCGCCGCTTCCGCCGCGGGAGAGCCGGCTTGAGGGCACACTGGCCGACGGGCCCCTCAGGGGTTTCCCTTCGCGGCGGCGGCTTCCCCCGCGGACTGTGTCTCCGGCAGTGGGACGCCGCTGAGTGCCTCGACATCGCTCTTGCGCACCCGCAGCACCACCACCGCGACGACCACGGCCAGCAGCACCATCCCCGTCGCCGCCAGGAAGGCGTCGGCGATCCCCTGTGTGAGCACCACATGGCTCCAAGGGGCGGGGAGCTCATGGGACTTGGCGAACGCGGCCTTCTGCTCGGGCGAGGCCTTCGCCATGAAGTCGGGCAGCTGTCTGGTGGCTTCGTCCCGGCTGGCCGAGCCGTACACCGTCACCAGGATCGACAGGCCCAGCGAACCGCCCACCTGCTGTGTGGCGTTGAGCAGCCCGGAGGCCGCCCCCGCGTCACGCGGCACGATCCGGGACACGGCGGTCAGCGTGAGTGTGACGAAGTTGAACCCCATGCCGAAGCCGAAGAGCAGCATCGGCACCAGCACCCCGCCCGCGAAGGAGTCCCCGGCGTCCAGGAGGGCCAGCCAGGCCATGCCGGCCGCGGTGATCGTCGTGCCCGCGACGATCAGCGGCTTGGGGCCGAGCAGGGGCAGCAGCCGCTGAGAGGCCGCCGCGGACGCCACGATCGCCGCCGTCGCGGGCAGGAAGGCGAGCCCCGCCGCGATCGGGTCGTACCCGAGCACGATCTGCACGAAGAGCACCATGAAGAAGAACATCCCCATCATGGCCGCGGCGAGGCTCAGCATGATCGTGTACGTCGCCGAGCGGTTGCGGTCGGCGAACATCCGCAGCGGAGTGATCGGCTCCTGCGCCCGCGCCTCGGTGAGGACGAAGCCCGCCAGCAGCACCAGGGCGGCCGCGAACGAGCCGATGGTCAGGGAGTCCGTCCAGCCGTGGTCCGAGGCGCGTATGAAGCCGTAGACCAGCGCCGTCATGCCCAAGGTGGAGGTGGCGGCCCCCGCTATGTCGAACCGGCCGGGGTGGCGCTCGGACTCGCCGATGTAGAGCAGCGCGAGCGCCGCGATCAGCACCCCGATCGGTACGTTCACGAACAGCACCCACCGCCAGTCGAGCCACTCGGTGAGCATGCCGCCCGCCAGCAGCCCGATCGCGCCGCCGCCGGCCGAGACGGCGGCGAACACCCCGAAGGCGCGGTTGCGTTCGGGGCCTTCGGGAAAGGTCGTCGTCACCAGCGCCAGCGAGGTCGGCGAGGCGATCGCGCCGCCGACGCCCTGCAGCGCGCGGGCCGCGAGCAACTGCCAGGGCTCCTGGGCGAATCCGCCGAGCAGGGAGGCCAGGGTGAACAGCACGATGCCGAAGAAGAACACCCGGCGCCGGCCCAGGATGTCCCCGGCCCGGCCGCCCAGGAGCAGCAGCCCGCCGAAGGTGAGGGTGTAGGCGCTGAGCACCCAGGACAGGCCGGTGGTGGAGAAGTTGAGGGAGTCGCGGATGTGCGGCAGGGCGATGTTGACGATGGTGGCGTCCAGAACGACCATCAGCTGGCAGGCGGCGATGACGGTCAGGGCGATGCCGGGGTGCCCCGCCCGCCGGGCCGGCGCGGGGGGAGTCGCTGAGGGCGTGGTCGCCACAATGGTTCCCCCGTAAAAGAGTTGGTGCGCGAGAGGGTTCACCAGCTCATCGACGATAGCGAGCACGGAGTAGTGAACGCAAGCGTTCACTAGAATTCCTGCCAGGCTCCAACGGAGGGTTTCCGATGGCGACTTCACGCCCCGAAGCCGGTGAGGCGCGGCCCGCCTCACCGCGCCGCCGCGGCCCCGTACTGGAGCGCGCGATCCTCCAGGCCGCCCTGGAGCAGCTGAGCGCCGCGGGCTGGCGCGGGCTGACCATGGAGGGCGTCGCGGCCCGCGCGCAGACCGGCAAGGCCGCCGTCTACCGCCGCTGGCCCACCAAGGGCGACCTGGTCGCCGACGCCCTGCGCACGGGCCTGCCCGACCTCGCGGAGGCCCCCGACTGCGGCAGTCTGCGCGAGGACCTCCTGCGGCTGTGCGCCCGGCTGCGCGAGGCGATGTACTCCCGCTCGGGCAACGCCCTGCGCGCCGTACTGGACGAGTGCGGCACCGAGGAGGCCGAGCGCTTCCACGTACTGATCCTCGAGGGCGTCGTCGAGCCCGGCAAGCGGCTGATGACCGAGGTCGTACGGCGCGGGATGGAGCGCGGCGAGGTACGCGCCGACGCCACCGGCGATCTTGTGGCGGACGTGGTCCCCGCGCTGCTCATGTACCGCCACAAGGTCAGCGGCGCCCGGCTGCGCGAGCAGGACGTCCTGGACGTCGTCGACCAGGTCATGATGCCGCTGCTCAGCCCGCGCTCCGGCTGACCGGGGCATTGGCCACGGCCGGTGCGTACGCGCGCCCGCATTAGGCGTACGCTTGCTGGCGACATGCCGTACGAGCCCCCAACCCACACCGTCGAACGATCGCTGCGCGCCACGACGGGCGCCAAGATCATTGCGGGAGTAGACGAGGTCGGGCGCGGCGCCTGGGCCGGACCGGTCAGCGTCTGCGCCGCGGTCACCGGACTGCGCCGCCCGCCTGCCGGACTCACCGATTCCAAGCTGCTGAGCGCCAAGCGCCGTACCGAACTCGCCGACACCCTCGGTGACTGGGTCACCGCGCACGCCCTTGGCCACGCCTCCCCGCAGGAGATCGACGAGATGGGCATGACCGCGGCGCTCAGGCTCGCGGCCGTCCGCGCCCTGGAGGCGCTGCCGGTCCGGCCCGACGCGGTCATCCTCGACGGCAAGCACGACTACCTCGGCCCCCCTTGGCGGGTCCGTACGGTCATCAAGGGGGACCAGTCCTGCGTCGCGGTCGCCGCCGCGTCCGTGATCGCCAAGGTGCGACGCGACACCATGATGGCCGAACTCGGCCTGGATCACGGCGACTTCGGCTTCGCGGACAACGCCGGCTATCCCTCGCCGGTGCACCGCTCGGCCCTGGAGGAGCACGGCCCCACCCCGCACCACCGGGTGTCGTGGTCCTACATGGACGCGCTGCCGCGCTGGCGGCATCTGAAGAAAGTGCGCAGCACCCCGGAAACAGCCGCTCTGGAGGCCGGTGGCCAACTCGGCTTCGACTTCTGAGCGGTGCGGACATGAACGCGGGCGGAATTCGGTACCCGCTGACGCGTCCCGCACCTACGTTTGATAGACATCCCTTTATGCCTCTCATCCCCGAGGAGCCTCAGATTCACGAGAGTGTCCCGGGTCCCCGCGCAAGCTCGGCCGCCGGCCGTACCGCGCCGACCCCTCGTCCTGTCCCTGGTCCCGGACCGCGTCCCGCACCGCCGCGTGGCGCCCCCGCTTCCAGTGCCCGTCCCGGCAAGCCCGGGCCTGCCGGTCCGTCCCGCGGCCCGGTTCCCGCTCCGCCGGCGCAGCGTACGGCCGCCAAGCCGTCCGCCGCGCCCGGTGGAGAGAGTGCTGCCGCCTCCGGAGCGCAGCTCCAGCTGATCCCGGCACCGGCCGACGGCGCGATCGACGCCGCCGACGAGGCCGTGGACCTGCTGCTGGACTCCGGTCGCGGGCCGGCCGACATCCTGGTGCTGACCACCGGCGACCCCCACCCTTGGGCCGCACACGAACTGTCCTTCGGCGAGGCGTCCTACTGGGCGCAGCACGACGCCGCGGACGACGTGTTCTACGCGGATGCCTCCGCCGAGCGCGCCACCGGACGGCCCGTCGTGGTCGTCGCGGTCAACGGCGGCGCGGACGAGGCCGTCGCGCAGGTGCTGCCCGCCGCGATGGCCCGTGCCGGAGTCCTGTTGATCGTCTGCGGTGACCCGCAGCGCATCAACGCCCTTCTGGGCGCGAGCGCCTAGGAGTCCGGCTCGGGGGAGCCCGGCGGCCACGGCCGGCCGGGCTCGCTCACGGCGCCTTCGTCCACGCCGACGCGGTCGCCGCGCCTCGCCTCAGCGGGCCGCCGTGCGCCAATGGGCGTCGGCGGCGCCGCCACCGGTGTGCCGCGGCGCGTTCGCCGTGCCGTTGTGGCGCTGCGGTGAGGGGCCGCAGGTGTCCGGCTGCCCGTCGTGCCTGCCGAAGTGGGGGCGACGCCCGCCCCTGCCCTCGCCCAGCACCTGCCAGCCGCTGCGGGTGAGCGTGATGTACGCGCCGCAGCGCAGGCCGTGCAGCGTGCACGCGTCGCGCAGGCCCCACATCCACGCGCCGTCCGCCTCCGTCCAACGGGGCTCGCCCTCACGGCAGTAGAGCAGTACGGCCGTCCGCACCGGAACGCGCAGCCGCAGGTCGTGCGGGATGACCCGGCGCAGCTGCGCCAGCAGGGCATTGCGGAACTCCCAGCCGTCCGGTGCCGCCGTGCGCTGTGTGAAGGACGCACTCGCGGTCACCCGTTCCTCCTGGTCCAGGACCGCCACCACGGCCGTCCAGGGACCCGGCAGATGCCGGTCGTGCAGCCCCGTGACCACTTCACGGGGGTTGCGCAGCAGCGGAATACCGGCCGAGGCCCACTCCGCGGGCTCCAGCATGCGGCCGAGCCGGGCGGCGGAATCGGCGGACACGGGCAGGGACGCGCTCGCGGGCGGAGCGAAGCCGAGGGTCACGGTCCTCCCTTCGTCTGCGCGTCCACGCATCGGGCCTCGGCCGCGCGCCGAAAGGGCGCCACGGCATGGCCCTGCCTGGCCGCGGACGGCCGGTACGGGGAAGCGAGTTCAATTCTTGCGGGCGTACTGGCATGCGGCAACGAGCAATTCGCGGGCACCACCGGAATCGGTCGGTGCGTCGGCTATATCTCTGCCCGCCGCACCGGCCGCTGATGCCGGACGGCCCTTTCTATGTCACCCCTGAACGGCCAGTACCAGCGGGAACACCCCCTGTGCACCGGCCCTGCGCAGCAGTCGCGCGGCCACCGCCAACGTCCAGCCGGTCTCGGTGAAGTCGTCCACCAGCAGCACCGGGCCGCCGGCCGCCTCCAGGGCCTGCGCCAGCTCGGGCGGCACGCTCAACGAGCCGTGCAGCGCCCGCAGTCGCTGGGCGCTGTTGCTCCGCGGAATCCGGGCACGGTCGTCCTCCTGATGGGCAAGCGTCCCCAGGAACGGCATCCGCCCGACCGCGGCGATCCGCTCACCCAGCGAGTGGATCAGCTGCGGGCGCCCGCGCGAGGGGAGCGCGACCACGCCCACCGGCCGCGCCGGCGCGTCGGCGGCCCCCGAGGCCCAGCCGCCGGGCCCCTTGGCCCAGTCGGCGAGGACCGTCACCACGGCGGCGGCGACATCGTCCGGAACCTGGCCGTCGGGGGCCTGCGGGGCGAGCATCGGCCGCAGCCGGTTGCCCCAGCCGATGTCGGAGAGCCGGCCCAGGGCCCGCCCGGGAGCGGCCTGCTCGCCCGCCGGAATACGGCCCTTGAGCTCCACGCCGATCGCGGGCAGCCCCGTCGGCCACATGCGCCGCGGCTCCACCTCCACACCGGGCCGCCCCAGCTCGCCGCGCGCCGCGTCCAGCGCCGCCGCCGAGACCTCGGCGGTGAACCGGGCCCCGGCGCAGTTGTCGCACCGGCCGCAGGGCGCCGCCGCCTCGTCGTCCAACTGCCGCCGCAGGAACTCCATGCGGCAGCCCGTCGTCGTGGCGTACTCTCGCATCGCCTGCTGCTCGGCCTCGCGCTGGCGGGCCACCCACGCATAGCGCTCGGCGTCGTACGCCCAGGGCCTGCCGGTGGCCGTCCAGCCACCCTTGACCCGGTGGACGGCGCCGTCCACGTCGAGCACCTTGAGCATCGTCTCCAGCCGGGAGCGGCGCAGCTCGACCAGCGGCTCCAGGGCGGGCAGCGACAGCGGGCGGTCGGCGGCGCCCAGGACGTCCAGGGTGCGGCGCACCTGCTCCTCGGGCGGGAAGGCGAGCGAGGCGAAGTACTTCCAGATCGCCTCGTCCTCGCGGCCGGGCAGCAGCAGCACCTCGGCGTGCTCCACCCCACGCCCGGCGCGGCCCACCTGCTGGTAGTAGGCGATGGGGGAGGAGGGCGAGCCCAGGTGCACCACGAAGCCGAGGTCGGGCTTGTCGAAGCCCATGCCCAGCGCTGACGTGGCCACCAGCGCCTTGACGCGGTTGGCCAGCAGATCCTCCTCGGCCTGCTGGCGGTCGGCGTTCTCCGTCTTGCCGGTGTACGAGGCCACGGTGTGCCCGCACTGGCGCAGGTAGGCCGTGACCTCCTCGGCCGCGGCGACGGTGAGGGTGTAGATGATGCCCGAGCCCGGCAGCTCGGAGAGGTGATCGGCGAGCCAGGCCAGCCGGTGGGCCGCGTCCGGCAGCGGCAGCACCCCCAGGCTCAGGCTCTCCCGGTCCAGCGGGCCGCGCAGCACCAGCGCCTCGGCGGCGCCCTCGCCGGTCCCCAACTGCTCGGCGACATCGGCCGTCACGCGCGCGTTGGCCGTCGCCGTCGTGGCCAGTACGGGAACGCCGGGCGGGAGGTCGGCCAGCATCGTGCGCAGCCGCCGGTAATCGGGGCGGAAGTCATGGCCCCAGTCCGAGATGCAGTGCGCCTCGTCCACCACCAGCAGGCCCGTGGCCGCCGCGAGCTTGGGCAGCACCTGGTCGCGGAAGTCGGGGTTGTTCAGCCGCTCCGGGCTCACCAGGAGCACGTCCACCTCGCCGGCCGCCACCTCGGCCTGGACGGTGTCCCACTCCTCGGTGTTGGCGGAGTTGATCGTGCGCGCCTTGATCCCGGCCCGCGCGGCCGCCTCGACCTGGTTGCGCATCAGCGCGAGCAGCGGGGAGACGATCACGGTGGGGCCGCTGCCGCGCCCGCGCAGCAGCGCGGTGGCCACGAAATACACCGCCGACTTGCCCCAGCCCGTGCGCTGCACCACCAGCGCCCGGCGACGGTCGGCGACCAGCGCCTCGATCGCCCGCCACTGGTCCTCGCGCAGCCGGGCGGCGCCGGTGGGGTCCCCGACGAGGCGGGAGAGAACGGCATCGGCCGCGGCACGCAGGTCTTGGTTGCTCATGCCCCCATGCAACCCGATGCCACTGACAACGCGCGAACTCCCGCCCTGGCCTGTGGAAAACTTCCGTCACCCTCGTACCGGCGCGAGTTATCCACAGGGGTCGCGGTGCGGCGGCGGATCGCGGGATCTTCGAGCCATGACTCAGCACAGCGAACCGACCGACCCCATCCCCTCCCACTCCGTCGGCCCCGCGGGTCCCGACCTCACCGAGCCCGACTCCAGCGGCGAGACCCAGGTCACGCTGCGCGGCCCGGCCGACCTCGCCGACGCCCTGCCCTACCTCCTGGGCTTCTACCCCGACGACTCCGTGGTGCTGGTCGCGCTGTACGGCGAGCGCGGCCGGTTCGGCGGCCGGGTCAGGCTCGGCATCCCGGCCGACCGGACCCAGTGGTCCTACGTCTCCGGACAGCTCGCGGGCTGCCTGGTCTCGGCGGGGGAGCAGCGCGGTGCGCGGCCCGAGGGAATCCTCGTCTTCCTGTGCCAGGAACCCTCGGCGGGGGAGTCGGGCCGGGACGTAATGGAGCGCCTGCGCCCCTTCGCACAACTGCTGCGCACCGCCTGCGGCGGACTGGACGTCCCGGTGCTCGAAGCCCTGTGCATCGCCAACGGCCGCTTCTGGTCGTACTGCTGCCCCGACTACCGCTGCTGCCCCGCCGAGGGAACACCGCTGGTCCTGCCCGGCACCTCTGTCATGGCCGCGGCCGCCGCCTATACGGGCCTTCAGGTCCGCGGCTCGCTGCGGGAGATGGAGGCCCGGCTCGCCCCGCTCACCGGACCCCGTGCCGCGCGGCAGGAAAAGGCCCTGGACGCCGCGGCCGCCGCGCTCGTCCCCCGCATGCTCGCCGAGCAGGGCGCGCGCTCGGTGCGGGCCCAGACCCTGGACCTGGCCGGCCGGATGATCCGCAGGTTCCGCGACGATGTGCCCTCCGGGAGCCTGCGGGCCCGGGACGCCTGCGACGACGCCCTGATCACCGACGGCGAGGCCGCCGAGCTGATCCTCGGCCTCCAGGACCGCCCCGCCCGGGACAGCGCCGCCCAGTGGATGGACGGGGAGTACGCAGATCCGGCGCTGCGCCTGTGGCGGGCCCTGGCACGCCGCTGCGCCGGCGGGTACGTCGAGCACGCCGTGCCCGCGCTCACCCTGGCGGGCTGGGTCGCCTGGTCCAGCGCCGACGGACCCACAGCGCGGGTCGCCCTGGCCAGGGCCCTGAGCCTGGACCCGGACTACCTCTTCGCCCAGTTGCTGCACCGCGGCATCAACGACGGGCTCGACCCCGAGCCGCTGCGCCGCTGCCTGCGGGAAGGGGTGCAGGAGGACGCGGTGGCCCTGCGCGGTGAAGGGCAGCAGCCGGCGGGCGCGCCGCGGGCCGACTGCGTACCCGGGCCGGGAAAGCCGGACAAGGGGGCGGCTGCCGGGCCGGACCGCGGGCCCCGGACCGGCAGCCAGCGCCCCGCGGGCAGCGGCGGACCGCGCGGCAGGGCGCGCGCGGCCGCCCGTGGCGAGGGGGCGCGCGGCAGGCGCCGGGGCAGCCGCGACGGTGGCCGGAGCCCGAGGTGACTGCCCCGGTTGCGCGCGGCCGGCGTGACCTGGGCGCCGGCCCGGCCGTTCACCTGTGTGGCGCAGCCCGCCCGCAGTCCAGACCTCACCAGGGAGCGCGAAGAGTGTCAGCCACGGTCCCCATCAGCCGGTCGGCCCGCCGGGTGCCCGCCGAGCCGCGCTCCGCGCCGCCCCGGGCACCGGAGCCGCAGTCCGTCCACTCCGCGCTGATCTGCGTGGCGCTGCCCGCCCTGGCCATCTCCGGCCAGGACGGCCGGCTCACCGGCCGCGGCATGGACGGCTTCTACCGCGCGGGCCGCCGGGTGCTCGCCCGCTGCGAGCTGCGGATCGCGGGGGCCGAACCACTCATGGTCCAGGGCAGACTGACCGCCGCGGACCGCGCCCGCTTCATCGGTACGGTCCGCACGGCCGGGGACCGGGGGCCCGACCCGGAGATCCGCGTCGAGCGCCTGCGGTCCGCCGAAGGGCTGGAGCGGATCGTCTTCCACAGCAGCGCCCAGCGGCCCGTACGCCTCCCCGTCGAGATCGCGCTCGGTACGGACCTGGCCGAGCTCGGCGCGGTCGCCATGGGGCTGTCCGGGCCCGAACTCGTGGCCAGCGTGCGCGACTTCGGACTGCGCTGGTCCGGCGCGGGAGCGCAGACCGTCGTCACGGCCTCGCCGCCCCCGGCCAACGCCATGGCCTCGGCGGGGCTCCTGTGCTGGGAACTGGACCTGCCGCCCGGTGCCAGCCGCACCATCGAACTGCGCGTGCGCCTGGAGCAGCACGACCCCGGGCGCCCGGCCGGCGGTCCTTCGCCGCCGGCCGCGCGCGGCGAGGGCGCGCCCCGGCCCTGGTCCGCGGCCCGGCTGGGCTGCGAGGACCCCCGGGCGGACGCGCTGCTGGCGGGCAGCCTGGAGGACCTCCAGGGCCTGCTGATGCGCGACCCGGCGAGCCCGGCGGACGTCCACCTCGCCGGCGGCGTCCCCTGGCGCTGCGGGCTCTCGCCCGCCGAAGCCCTGTGGTCCGCCCGCATGCTGCTGCCGCTGGGCACCCGGCTCGCCGCGGGCACCCTGCGCACCCTCGCCCGTACACAACTGGCCGCTCCAGGGGCGGATTTCGGCCGAATTCCCGGCGCGTTGCGCGATGCCGGGCCGCACGCCCCGCCCAGCTGTACGGGCATCGAGGCCACGCTGCTGTTCCCCACGGTGCTGGCCGAGGCGCGCCGGTGGGGCCTTCCCGAGCGCGAGGCCGAGCAGCTCCTGCCCGCCGCGGAGCGCTGCCTGGGCTGGCTGCTCGCCGCGACCGGCACGGGCGGCGAGGGCGGCAAGGGCGGCTATGTCCCCGATCCGGCGCCGGGCGGGCCCTACCGCTGCCAGACGCAGGCCCACGCGCACCGAGCCGCGCTGCTGGGCGCCGACCTCCTGGACGCCTTCGGCCGCCCGGGTGCCCGCGCGCTGCGCGAGTGGGCCGCGGCCCTGCGCGAGCGGTTCCACGCGGACTTCTGGGTGGAGGACCGAGGCGGTGGCCGCCCGGCGGCCCTGCGCTTCGCGGACGGCCGGATCACGCCCCACCTCGGCTCGGCGGCGGCCTACCTCCTGGACACCGGGCTGCTGGGCGGCGGTGCCCTGGCCCCCGGCCTGCTCGACAAGGTGCGTACGGAACACCTGGCGCGGCTGCTGGGCGGCCCTGCCCTGGACTCCGGCTGGGGCCTGCGGGGCCTGGGCGCCAAGGAGAGCGGCTACAACCCCTTCGGTCACCGCGGCGGCGCGGTGCGCGTCCACGAGACGGCGGTCGCGGTCGCCGGGCTCGCCGCGGCCGGCTACGAGAAGGAGGCGGGCTCCCTGGTCCGCGGCATTCTCGACGCCGCCCAGAGCTTCGCCTACCGCCTGCCCGAGATGTACGCGGGCGAGCAGCGCACCGGCGACGGCGCTCCCGTACCGCACCCCGCGGCCTGCCGCCCGGCGGCGGTCGCGGCGGCCGGCGCGGTGCACGCCCTGCTCGCGCTGGCCGGAGTGCGCCCGGACGCCCCGGCGGGGACCGTGGCCATACGCCCGGTCGGCAGCGCGCCCCTGGGCGCGATGCAGTTCACCGGTCTCAGCGTCGCCGAGCAGCCCTTCGCCGTACGCATCAGCAGGCTCGGCATGGGCATGGTCGAGGAGGCGGCAGATGGCTTGCAACTGGGGGCGTGAGGTATGCGCCGGGGCCTGTTTATCGTCAGGCGGACGACTATGATCGCGCCATGTCTCCCTACGACCCGTCGGCCTTCCCCCCGTTCGCCGTCACCGTCGACCTGGTCGTGCTCACCGTGCGCCGCCACGCGCTGTGCGCGTTGGCCGTGCGCCGCGGAGAGCCACCGTTCCAGGGGCGGTGGGCCCTGCCGGGCGGATTCGTCCGAGCGGAGGAGGACCTGGAGGCAGCGGCGGCCAGGGAACTCGCCGAGGAGACCGGGCTGCACACCTACAACCCGGCGGGCGCCTCGCCCGTCAGCTGCGCCCACCTCGAACAGCTCGCCACCTACGGCGACCCCAAGCGCGACCCCCGCATGCGAGTGGTCAGCGTCGCCCACCTCGTCCTGGCGCCCGACCTCCCCGCGCCGCGCGCCGGGGGCGACGCCCACAGCGCGCGCTGGGCCCCGGTCGACACGCTCCTGGAACAGGACAGCGGTCTGGGTCGCGACGGCGAGCAGAGCGCCCCGCTCGCCTTCGACCACGCCCGCATCCTGGGGGACGGCGTGGAGCGTGCCCGCTCGAAGATCGAGTACTCCTCGCTCGCCACCGCGTTCTGCCCGCCGGAGTTCACTGTCGGAGAGCTGCGGCGGGTCTACGAGGCGGTGTGGGGCGTGGCGCTGGACCCGCGCAACTTCCACCGCAAGGTGACCGGCACTCCCGGGTTCCTGGTGCCCACCGGTGGTACGACGACCCGTCAAGGAGGCCGTCCCGCCCAGCTGTTCAGGGCCGGTGGCGCGACCCTGCTCAACCCGCCGATGCTGCGGCCGGAGGTCTGAGCCGGGTTCACGGGCGTTGGCCCGCGGAGCCGGCCGGGGCGCCGGGCGCTGTGACGCCTGGGACACGAAGCGGTGGAATTATCTTCGCATTCCAGGCAAATCGGGCATACGGAGTTACCGTGGCCGGGTGAGTCCCCTCGTCCCCCCAACCGCCGTCGCAGCCGCCGCCGTCGAGCAAGCCGTCGCCGTACGGCCCCGTGCCCTGCGAGGGGCGCGATGATCCAGGCCATCGGGCTGACCAGCGAGCCCCGTCGTGAACTGCCCCCCGCCGTGGACGACCTCAGCTTCGAGGCGGCGCCCGGCCGGGTCACGGTCCTGCTCGGCGCCCACGGTGCGGGCAAGACCACCGCCCTGCGGCTGATGCTGCAGCTCGAACGCGGGCGCGGCGTGGCGCTCTTCCGCGGCCGTCCGCTGCACCGTGTCCCCAATCCGGCCAGGGAACTGGGCGTGATCCTCGGCGATGTCCCGGGGCTCCCCACCCGCACGGCCCGAGGCCACCTCAGGATGCTCAGCGCCGCGGCCGGAGTGCCCGCGGACCGGGCCGACGACGTGCTCGACCTCGTCGGTCTGAGCGGTCTGGCCGACCAGCGGCTGGGCGAGTTCTCGCGCGGCATGGACCGCAGGCTCGGGCTGGCCGCCGCCCTCCTCGGCGACCCGCACACCCTCCTCCTCGACGAGCCCTGCGAAGGCGTCTCCCCGCGCGAGTCGGCCTGGCTGAACGGGCTGCTGCGCGGCTACGCGGCGCAGGGCGGCGCCGTACTCGTCACCTCCGCCGACCCCAAGGAGGCGGCGCGGCTCGGCGACCGGGTGGTCACCATCGACAGCGGCAGGCTCGTCGCCGACCAGGACGCGGCCGACTTCGCCCGGACCCGCCTGCGCCGCCGCGTCGCGGTCCACTCCCCGCACGCCGACCGGCTGGCGGCCCTCATCGTCGACGAGTGGCAGCGCGCGCACCGCGGCACGGACCCCGCCGCGGACCGCGCCATCGAGGTCGTCCGCGAGAGCGGCAGCCGCATCGCCGTCTACGGCAGCACCTGCGCGGCCGTCGGCGACACCGCCTTCCGCCACGGCATCCTCGTCCACCGCCTCGCCGAAGAAGTGGGCGACACCGCCCCGATCACCCCCCTCCCCCGCGCCGACGGCCGCCGCCCCACCCCCCGAACCGCCTCCGCCCCCCACCCCAAGACCGCCACTCGCCCCCACACGGGAGCCAAAGCCGCCCTCCGCCCCGAACCGCACACCGCACCTGACACCACCCCACGCACCGAGCCCCGTACCGAAGCCGCCCCTCGCCTCCATGCCGATGCCGAAGCCGCCCTCCGCGCCGAAGCCGGGCCCGATTCACGCATCGCATCTGGCACCGCGCCGCGCGCCGGATCCCGGGCCGAACCTCGTGCCGAAGTCGCCCCCCGGCCCCATGCCGAGACTGCCCTCTGCGCCGAAGCGGGGTCCGGTCCGCGCATCGCATCTGGTGCCGAGCCGCGCGCCGGTTCTGAGGCTGAGCCCCGTACCGAAGTCGCCCCCCGCCCCCATGACAGGGCTGCAGCCGACCTCCGCGTCGAAGCCGGGTCCGGTCCGCGCATCGCATCTGGCGCCGAGCCGCGCGCTGAGTCCGAGGCTGAGCCCTGTACCGAAGTCGCCCCCCGCCCCCACGACAGGGCCGAAGCCGCCCTCCGTGTCGAAGCCGGGGCCCAGCCCCGTATCGCGGCTGGATCCCCACCGCGTCCCGAAGCCGGGGCCGGGGCGCGTCTTGAAGGGAGCGCGCGGCCTCGGGCCGAGGGGGGTGCCGGGCCTCTTGCCGACGCTCAGGTCCGGTCCCGCAGTGAAGTCGGCGCCGGGTCCCGTACGCGGGTCCGGCCTCGCATCGAAGCTGTCGCCGCCCCCGGCAGCCCGGCGAAATCCGTCGAGGCCGCGGCCTCGGCCTCCGCTCCGCGAGTCGTCAGGCGCGTACCGGCCGGACGCGCGGCCGTGGACGGGCCCAAGCGGCTGGTCATTCCGCGGTTGCCTGCGCCCGGGCCGGCGTGGCCGGTGCGGTACGAGGTCCGGCGTGCTGTCGGTGACCGCAGTGGAGTGCTCGCCGCCGTGGTGTCGCTCGTGGTCTCGCTCGGGCTGGCGCTGTGGCTCGCGCGGGGCGGGAGCGCGTCGCCGATGCGGGTGCTGGCCGGATGGCCGGTTCAACTTCCCTTCCCGGCGGGGGCACTTGGGGCCGGGCTGATCGGGGCGCTCTCTTTCGGCCAGGAGTTCCGCTATCCCGCACTCGCCCCCGAGCGCGGCACCGTCCCTCGGCGCCTGGGGCTGCTCGTCGCCAAGCTCCTGGTCAGCGGGGGCGTCGCGGTGCTGCTCGCGGTGACCGTGCTGGTGCTGGACGGCGCGCTCGTACGGGTCCTGTACGGGCCGCAGGCGCTGACGCGGCCCGATAACTGGCTTGTTCTCGTCGTCGGCTGGGTGGCGCTGATGGTCGGCTGCGCCTGGGCCGGGACGCTGGCGGCCGGTGTGTTCCGGTCCACCACAACGGGGTTGGCGGCCGTGCTCGCCGTCCCCGTCCTCGTCGTCCCGCTCGTGCAGCGCGTGCTGGACGAGCCGGCCGCGCGCTCCCTGGCCGGGGTGCCCGGGCGGCTGCGCTCGCTGGCCTTCGTCAAATGGCCGTCGGGAGTCGACCAGGGCGTATCCGCGGTGGTGCGGCTGGTCGCACAACCCGTGGGCGGGGCACTGGCGTTGTCGCTCGCCGCGCTGGTCTGCGCCTATGTCCTCACCGCGCTGCGCAGCAAGGCCCGTTGACCGCGTCGGTGATACCACCTGTCATCCGGATCGCATACCAACTGTCCGCAACTCCTAGGAGAAAGCCCATTTCTTTCCGATAAAGCGTCAATTACGAGGCGATGGGCGATCACCCTTTCGTGTGCTTTTCACCAAAGACCTCAAGGGTTCCCGGGGCGTCGCCGACAAAGGATGCGTGAGTACCCTTGCGCACACCATGATGACCGCGGCTCGCCCCGTCGACTCCGGCCTCGCCGGCCCGGGCGAGCTTGACCGCTATCCCTATGTAGGCGCCGCCGGCGCTGTCGGCGCGGGCCACGCCGTGGGCCACGAGCGTGCCGAACGCGTCTCGCCCGTATGGGACAGCCACGAGGCCGAGATGGGCCGGGTCGGCCGCCGCGCGGCGGGCAGCCGTGGCCGCGGGCTGCACGGCCAACTCGTCCAGCAGCTCGGCCAGATGATCGTCTCCGGCGATCTCGGCGCGGACCGCCCGCTCGTCCCCGAAGAGATCGGCCAGCGCTTCGAGGTGTCCCGGACCGTCGTGCGCGAGTCGCTGCGTGTCCTGGAGGCCAAGGGCCTGGTCAGCGCGCGCCCCAATGTCGGCACCCGGGTGCGCCCGGTCAGCGACTGGAACCTCCTGGACCCCGACATCATCGAGTGGCGCGCCTACGGGCCGCAGCGCGACGACCAGCGCCGCGAGCTGTGCGAGCTGCGCTGGACGATCGAGCCGCTGGCCGCCCGGCTCGCCGCGGGCCACGGCCGCGAGGAGATCCAGCAGCGCCTGTCCGACATGGTCGAGATCATGGGCCACGCCGCCTCGCAGGGCGACTCGCTGACCTTCGCCCGCGCCGACGCCGAGTTCCACGCGCTGCTGCTGCAGCTCGCCGGCAACCGCATGCTGGAGCACCTCTCGGGCATCGTCTCCTCCGCCCTCCAGGTCTCCGGCGGCCCGGCCGGCGGCTGTGAGCGTCCGGCGGAGACGTCCGTGGGACAGCACATGCGGATCGTCGACGCGATCGGCGTGGGGGACGCGGCCGGCGCCGAGTCCGCGATGCGCCAGCTCCTGGACGGCCACGGCGAGGCCTCGGGCCAGGGCGCCGGGGCGCCCATGGACCACGTGGTGCCCTCGCCCCGCGAGCACTGAAGGGCGACGGCGCGCGGCCGGGCGCCGCGCAGGCGCGGAGGGCCGCCGGATTCGGGGTACTGCCCGGGTCCGGCGCCGCGTCCGCCGAGCAGGCTTGGGGGGTTACGCCACGATAAGCGGGTAATGGAACGTTATGGGGTGTGACCCGGGCCACGCAGATTGGGCGTAACGCTCTTCGGAGAAGCGCGATGACCTAAGAGGTGACAGCCAAGGAGGGAATACAGAGGCCGCTCGCGGCGCTGTTCAACTCCCCGGTTGCCCTTGCGCCGTCGGTCCATCCCCACCGGCGGTCGTCGGCTCCGATCCACAGTGGACGGGGTCGGAAGCCGTTTCCATCGTTCCGAGAGGTTGTTCGTGTCGGCCAGCACATCCCGTACGCTCCCGCCGGAGATCGCCGAGTCAGAGTCTGTGATGGCGCTCATCGAGCGGGGAAAGGCTGATGGGCAGATCGCCGGCGATGACGTGCGTCGGGCCTTCGAGGCTGACCAGATTCCGCCAACCCAGTGGAAGAACGTTCTGCGCAGCCTCAACCAGATCCTCGACGAGGAGGGTGTGACGCTGATGGTCAGTGCCGCAGAGGCGCCCAAGCGCACCCGCAAGAGCGTCGCAGCGAAGAGTCCGGCAAAGCGCACCGCCACCAAGACCGTCGCGGCCAAGACGACCGCGGTGAAGAAGACCGCCGCCACGGCCACCGCCGCCTCGGCGGGTGCCCTGGACGAGGCGGAGGCCTCGCCCGCCAAGAAGGCGGCCGCGAAGAAGACCGCCGCCAAGAAGACGGTCGCGAAGAAGACCGCGGCCAAGAAGACCACCGCCAAGAAGACGGCGTCCAAGAAGGACGTCGACGAGCTGCTCGACGACGAGGCGATCGAGGAGACCCCGGCAGCGCCCGGCAAGGGCGAGGCCGCCGAGGGCGAGGGCGAGGGCGGCGAGGCCGCCGGCTTCGTGCTCTCCGACGAGGACGAGGACGACGCCCCCGCGCAGCAGGTCGCCGCGGCCGGCGCCACCGCCGACCCGGTCAAGGACTACCTCAAGCAGATCGGCAAGGTCCCCCTCCTCAACGCCGAGCAGGAGGTCGAGCTCGCCAAGCGCATCGAGGCGGGTCTGTTCGCCGAGGACAAGCTGGCCAACGCCGACAAGCTGGCCCCCAAGCTCAAGCGCGAGCTGGAGATCATCGCCGAGGACGGGCGCCGCGCCAAGAACCACCTCCTGGAGGCCAACCTCCGTCTGGTGGTCTCGCTGGCCAAGCGCTACACCGGCCGCGGCATGCTCTTCCTGGACCTGATCCAGGAGGGCAACCTCGGTCTGATCCGTGCGGTCGAGAAGTTCGACTACACCAAGGGCTACAAGTTCTCGACGTACGCGACGTGGTGGATCCGTCAGGCGATCACCCGCGCCATGGCCGACCAGGCCCGTACGATCCGTATCCCCGTCCACATGGTCGAGGTCATCAACAAGCTCGCGCGCGTCCAGCGCCAGATGCTCCAGGACCTGGGCCGCGAGCCCACCCCGGAGGAGCTGGCCAAGGAACTCGACATGACCCCCGAGAAGGTCATCGAGGTCCAGAAGTACGGCCGCGAGCCGATCTCGCTGCACACCCCGCTGGGCGAGGACGGCGACAGCGAGTTCGGTGACCTCATCGAGGACTCCGAGGCGGTCGTGCCGGCCGACGCGGTCAGCTTCACCCTGCTGCAGGAGCAGCTGCACTCCGTCCTGGACACGCTCTCCGAGCGTGAGGCCGGCGTGGTCTCCATGCGCTTCGGCCTGACCGACGGCCAGCCCAAGACGCTGGACGAGATCGGCAAGGTCTACGGCGTCACGCGTGAGCGGATCCGCCAGATCGAGTCCAAGACGATGTCGAAGCTGCGTCACCCGTCGCGTTCGCAGGTGCTGCGGGACTACCTGGACTAGCAGGCGCCTTCACGGACTCCACCGCGGGCCCGGTCGCTCCCTTCGGGGAGGGACCGGGCCCGCGGTCGTCCGGGTGCGCGGCGCGGCGGTTGGCCTCACTCTGGGTGTGCGCACTGTTCCTCAGAGTCAGGAGCCCCTATGCGTCTCTGCGTCCGCGCGGTTGTTGCCGCCCTTGCGCTGGTCCTGGCCGTACCCGTATCGGCGGCGGCGGACCGGTCGGTGGTGGGCGGACAGCCCGTACGGGCCTCGGAGAGCCCCTGGATGGTGGCTCTGGCGAGCCGTGAGCGCTTCGGTGGTACACGGTCGGGTCAGTTCTGCGGCGGCGTCCTGGTGGGGCGGCGGACGGTCGTCACGGCCGCGCACTGCCTGGGCCGTGAGGTGCTGGGCGTCCCCCTGGGGAAGGTGCGGGATCTGCGGGTGATCGTCGGGCGCGGGGATCTGCGCCGGGCCGGCGGCCGGGAGCTGCCGGTGCGCACGGTGTGGGTCAACCCGGCGTACGACAGCTGGACCAACGCCGGTGACCTCGCGGTGCTGACGCTGAGCGAGGCGCTGTCGGGCGGCCTCACGCTGCGCATGGCGCGGGCGGGCGACGGAGCGTACAAGCCGGGCACGGGGGCGTCCGTCTACGGCTGGGGCGACACCACCGGCGGCGGCAGCTATGCGACGGCACTGCGCTCGGCCCGGGTGCGGCTGCTGCCGGACCGGGTGTGTGCCCGGGCCTATCCGGGGAGCGCGGACGGTACGTACAAGGCCGCGTGGATGGTGTGTGCGGGCGCGCAGGGCGGCGGGCGGGACGCCTGCCAGGGCGACAGCGGCGGGCCGCTGGTGGCGCACGGGCGGCTGGTGGGGCTGGTGTCGTGGGGGACCGGCTGCGGCGAGGCGGGCAGCCCCGGGGTCTATACGCGCATCTCCGCGCTGGTCGGCCAGGTGGCCGCGCACGGCGGCGGGTGAGCAGGCGCGGCCGGTTGAGCGTACGAGTGCGGGCGGCCTCCCCGGATCCGCCGGGAATGCCGCCCGCAGCACGGCCCTAGGCCGCTACTCGCTCGTCGTGGATGCGATGTGTCAGCGTTCCTCTTCGGTCGCAGACGCCGGAGAAGCGGTGAGCCGCTCCGTCTCGTCCTGTATTTCCGCGGCGATCTTCTTGAGTTCTGGCTCGAACTTGCGACCGTGATGGGCGCAGAAGAGCAGTTCTCCGCCGGACATCAGGACGACGCGCAGGTATGCCTGGGCGCCGCAGCGGTCGCAGCGGTCAGCGGCCGTCAGCGGGCTCGCGGGTGTCAGAACAGTAGTCACGTCGCCTCTTCTCTAGCTCGACGAGCTGTCGTACCAGGGTCAACATCCAACCAGGCCGAAAACGTTCCCGCTCGTGGCTTTTCCCCGAAAGTTTTCTCCGGGGGGCCGGGTGCTGCCGGGTGGCGGCGAATGAGCCGTATTGCGTGGGTGGGCTGATTCACGGTGTTTGTCGGGCTTTGTCCTCCCGGCTGGATTGCCGGGTTGTTCATCAGGACGTGCCCGGAGCCTAAATGGTTCATGCCTCGAAGGGAACGTGATGTGTGCGTCACTCGAGCGTCACTCCATCGAGGGATCGAACGCGTGAGCGAAACTCTACTACCATGGGCGTGCTTACGGGTGGCGTCACATCGGCTCTACTGGGCCTCGGTACCCTCTGATCCGGCGACACCGCCACAACCGAGTCCGCGGAATGCGGACTGCCAGAAATTCAGCGAGGAGCGAACCGCGTGACCGCCGAGATGTCCGTGCCGTCCACCGCCGTGCTGACCGGGGCAGACCGGGACGGATCCAACTACACCGCGCGGCACCTTCTCGTCCTCGAGGGCCTGGAAGCCGTCCGCAAGCGTCCGGGCATGTACATCGGCTCGACCGACAGCCGCGGTCTGATGCACTGCCTGTGGGAGATCATCGACAACTCCGTCGACGAGGCCCTGGGTGGGTACTGCGACCGCATCGAGGTGATCCTGCACGACGACGGGTCCGTGGAGGTCCGTGACAACGGCCGCGGCATCCCGGTCGACGTCGAGCCCAAGACGGGCCTGAGCGGCGTCGAGGTCGTGATGACCAAGCTGCACGCCGGCGGAAAGTTCGGCGGCGGCTCCTACGCGGCCTCCGGCGGCCTGCACGGCGTCGGCGCCTCCGTGGTCAACGCCCTGTCCGCCCGCCTGGACGTCGAGGTCGACCGCGACGCCAAGACGCACTCCATCAGCTTCCGGCGCGGGGTGCCCGGCATCTTCACCGAGTCCGGTCCCGACGCCCCCTTCGACCCGGCCAACGGCCTGCTCAAGGGCAAGCGGATCCCCAAGACCCGGACCGGGACCCGGGTGCGCTACTGGGCGGACCGGCAGATCTTCCTCAAGGACGCCAGGCTGTCGCTGGAGACGCTCTACGCCCGCGCCCGCCAGACCGCCTTCCTCGTACCGGGGCTCACGCTCGTCGTGCGCGACGAGCGCGGCATCGAAGGTGAGGGCACGTCGGAGGAGACCTTCCGGTACGACGGCGGCATCAGCGAGTTCTGCGAGTACCTCGCGCAGGACAAGGCCGTGTGCGACGTGCTGCGGCTGACCGGACAGGGCACCTTCAAGGAGACCGTGCCGGTCCTGGACGACCGCGGCCACATGACCCCGACCGAGGTCACCCGCGAACTGGGCGTGGACATCGCGCTGCGCTGGGGCACGGGCTACGACACCACCGTGAAGTCCTTCGTCAACATCATCGCCACGCCCAAGGGCGGCACCCACGTCACCGGCTTCGAGCGGTCGGTGGCCAAGACCGTCAACGAAGCCCTCAGGGCCGGCAAGCTGCTGCGGGTCGCGGAGGACGACGTCGTCAAGGACGACGCCATGGAGGGCCTGACGGCGGTGGTGACCGTCCGGCTGGCCGAGCCGCAGTTCGAGGGGCAGACCAAGGAGGTGCTGGGCACCTCGGCCGCCAACCGCATCGTGGCGCAGGTGGTCGCCAAGGAGCTCAAGGCGTTCTTGACCTCCACCAAGCGGGACGCCAAGCAGCAGGCCCGCGCGGTGATGGAGAAGGCCGTCGCGGCGGCCCGTACCCGCATCGCGGCCCGGCAGCACAAGGAGGCGCAGCGCCGTAAGACCGCGCTGGAGACCTCCTCGCTGCCCGCCAAGCTCGCCGACTGCCGCAGCGACGACGTGGACCGCAGCGAACTGTTCATCGTCGAGGGCGACTCGGCGCTCGGTACGGCCAAGCTGGCGCGCAATTCGGAATTCCAGGCGCTGCTGCCGATCCGCGGCAAGATTCTCAATGTCCAGAAGTCATCCGTCTCGGACATGCTCAAGAATGCCGAGTGCGGCGCCATCATCCAGGTCATAGGAGCCGGGTCGGGGCGGACCTTCGACATCGACGCCGCCCGTTACGGCAAGGTCATCTTCCTCGCGGACGCCGATGTCGACGGCGCGCACATCCGCACTCTCCTGCTGACGCTCTTCCAGCGCTACATGCGGCCGATGGTCGAACAGGGCCGGGTCTTCTCGGCGGTGCCTCCGCTGCACCGCATCGAGCTGATCAATCCCAAGAAGGGCCAGGAGAAGTACATCTACACCTACTCCGACAGCGAGCTGCGGCAGACCCTGCTGGAACTCCAGCGCAAGAACGTCCGCTACAAGGACAGCATCCAGCGCTACAAGGGTCTGGGTGAGATGGACGCCGACCAGCTTGCGGAGACGACGATGGACCCGCGTCACCGCACCCTGCGCCGGATCAACATCAGCGACCTGGAGGCCGCCGAGAAGGTCTTCGACCTCTTGATGGGCAACGAGGTCGCGCCGCGCAAGGAGTTCATCACCAACTCCGCGGCCACGCTGGACCGTTCGCGTATCGACACCTGACCGGTCCCGCTGCCTTCCGGGGGGGGGGGGGGGGGGGGGGGGGGGGGGGGGGGGGGGGGGGGGGGGGGGGGGG
>NZ_JBSIBZ010000113.1:0-26967 GCF_058245575.1 Streptomyces sp. UF-297
CCCCCCCCCCGCCCCCCCCCCCCCCCCCCCCACGACGGGTGCGTCAAGGAACCGGCGGGTGTGCCGCGCAGTCGCACCGAACGTCTGCAGGAGGTCGTCACCGCCGCACAGCGGCACCGATCCGAGATCGGACCGCTGGTGGGCCAGGACGGCGGAATGTGCGTCCACGACGCATACCGGCCCCGCATCGGCGGCACCGAAGTCCAGCTGCGCCGGCGCCTGAACGCCGTACGCTCGCGCTTCGACACCTACTCCCCCGAGCAGCAGGCACTGTCCGCCGGGCTCGGCCTGCCCTGGTCCCAGCCCAGCGGCGCACACGGCGACGGCGGCGGCAAGGAGCAGCGGCGGGCGCCAGAGGCGGGGGCGGGGGATTCGCCGTTTTCGTAAGGCGCGTAAGCCCTGCGAGGCCTGTGGCCTGAACTGACTCTCTCGATACGTAGGCGGCGGTCACGAAACCTGAGGCAACCGGTGAGCAGCGGCCCCGCGTTTCGTAAGGGATCGCTCTTCCCCTTTTACGTGTTCGGTCCCACTGATGTGCTTGCGTCAGCACTTGTGGAGGTGCCGCTGGCAGACGAGAAAACGCCGACCGGATAGCGAGGAGCGTGGTGAGAAGGTAGCCCTATGGGGTTGACCGAGAGCGACAGCGAGAGCGTCCAGTACGTACGGTTCCAGTCGCCGCACCGGAATCGGCGAGGCCACTTCACCGGCGTCTTTGGACTCATCAACACTCTGGCGCGGGAGGGGAAGCTCTCAGAGGAGCAGGAGCTCTTCCGCCGCGCCAACAACAGCTGGTACGACGCCGCGTACACCGACCCCTCGACCGTTGATCCCGCCGTTTACGACCATGAGATCAATCCTGGCGCCGCGGCGTGGTTCAAGCCGTCAGCCGCGCATCTCCTCACGCGAGTCCCCGGCTATCTGGAGATTCTGGCCGCCCACGGTGTCGACTGCCGAGTGCTGCGTTCCGCAGATCCGGGACGGATCATCTACGAGGACGACGTGCAGGTCGTCGTCGTGCCATACGCGTAGACCTCCACGGCCCGCGCGCACCGGAGCACCAACACGCACGACCCCTGTCGGCCCGGCCTGCCCCGGCGCGACCCGGGCGAGGGGATACCGGCGGGGCGGAAAGCGTCGGTAGCTATCCCGGGCATCGCGCGCAGGCAGCACGTCACCGGGGATGTCATCGGCACCGCAATCGGGGCGCTCAGCGAAAAGGACCGAGCTGCCGCAATGCCGGGCCCGCCTTGCAGATGGCGCAGGCGACGACGGGCTCCTGGCCGACCAGCAGCCCGGCCATCTCCCGGTCGGTGAGTGTGGCGGCCGTGGCACCGGCCATCGCGCAGTCCATCCGGTGCACGAGAGTGCTCTCGCCGCTGGGGGCCTGCTCGGTGCGCCAGCGCCGGCGCTGCTCGGGCGGCGGGGGATCGAGCGTCTCGTAGATCTGGCCGGGCACCGGCTGCACCACCGGGTAGGGCGCGCTGAACTCGATGATCTGGCTGTGCTGGATCGGGCCCCGCGGGGTGTCGACGCGGCAGGGCAGCAGCAGCTCCAGGTCGTACCACCAGGTGCCGGAGCGGTCCCGGCGCCGACGCCGGGCCACGGCCGTCAGGCGCTGCCCGTCCGGCAGGGCGACCCGAACCTGGGGACCGGTGACGGTGACATCGTGCTCCACCCACCCCACAATACGCGCATCCGTTCGATTATCTGGCGAGGCCGGAGACTGCCCGCGCACAGCTCCGCCCCCGCGCGGGCACGGGGAGGACAGCGGGCCAACCGGAGGGTAAGGCGGCGGGGCGAGCGGCGCGGCAGCGAGCGATCCAGCCAGCGGGAGAGCCTTTGCGCCAATCCTGCCGAACAGAAACCGCCAGCCCGCGCGCCCGCGCTACACAAGAGGCTGAGAGGTGATCGTGATCAGCGATGACCCTGAGCAGGGCTGTTGTGACCATCAGCCCGTTCGGCCCATGGGGGAAGCCCGCACATGCCGCAGTCCGGCCTCGGCTCAGACGCCCGTATCGATGCCCTGATAGGCCACCGGCGGACCGTCGCCAATCTCCAGCGGCAGATCAAGCGGACCCGCATGGTCAACATCGTCGGACTCGTCGGGGTGGTCGGAGTTCCGCTGCTGCTGCTCCTTCTTATCGGCGCCACCGCCCTCACCTGGCGGCGCTACAACATGGCGCCCATCAACGTCTTCGGCTTCTTCGTCCTCGCCGCCCTCGCTATCGGGTGCTTCCTCTTCGTCGCGAACTTCGATACCGGGCAGTCCTTGGGCCAGGACGAGGACGTAAAGGCAGTCGCGGAGCTGAAACTCGACCTCGAACTGGCCGAAGAGAAGCGGATCCTGGCCGCCGCCCAGGTCGCGCGCGCCGCCTTCGAACGGCAGTACTCCTATAAAGACGCCATTCCCCGGGAGATCGACCGGCTACGCGCCGAGAGCGCGACCTACCGCCGTCGGCACAACTGGCTCCAGTGGACGCTCATCCTCTGCTCCGCTGCCATCCCCGCCGTCGCTGCTCTCTACGACCCTCCGCAGCCCGGCAAGGGCATGCTCATCGGCCTCGGCGCCGCCGTCTCCGTCATCACCTCGGTGATGGGCTACTTCAAGTTCAAGGAACGCGGCTTCAACCTCCAGCAGACGGCCGACGCCATCGAGCAGCACACCACCGCACTCGAACTGGCCATCACCCCCTACAACCGGCCCGACGAGAAGGAGAACCTGAAACTGTTCGCCGAGAACGTCGAAGCACTGCGGATCGAGCAGCGCAAACGCGAGCAGCAGCTCGACCAGCCCCACCAGGGGCAGCAGGAGGTCGTGTAAGGCCATCCGGTCGCTTCGGCCCCCACCTGGCAGCTCCTTACGCTCCGCACCACCTCGCGCACCCGACGGCTGCGCGCCGCCTACCCCACCTCAGCTGCGATCAGGCGTGGCGCCTCGCCCGCCTGCACCGACATCCCGACCAGGCACCGTACGCCCACGCCCACCCGCGCCAGCACATTCACGGAGGCGCCCCCGACGGAGGTGCTGGCCAAATCCCGCCCCACCGGTGATCGACTCCTGACGCACTGTCAGTGGCCGCTGCTTTCCTGAAAGGACCCGGGCGCATCGTGGCGCGCCGGGGCGAAGGGGGAGCAGCCGATGGTGCAGGTGAGAGCGTACGAGCGCGCGGACGGCACGAAGGTGCGGGCCCACTCGCGGTGGGCGCCGGGAGCGCGGCGGGAGATGACCATCGTGGCGGTCGCCGCGCTGGTGGTCCTCGGGCTCGGCGGGACCGGCACGGGCAACGGAGGCGAGGCCGGCCAGCGAACGCCGCGGCCGACACCGACGGCGGTGTACCCGGTGAAGTTCCCCGGCTGGGACAAGCCGCGGCCCCGGCCCACACCGACGGTCTCGTACCCGATCCGCTTCGACCGCTGACCCGCCGTACAGTCAAAGAGGGCATCCGCAGCCAGCTCCCATGGCTTCCACGTCCTCGGTGGTGAAGACGAAGACCGCGCCCGAGGCGGGGACACGGATCGCGCACTGGTCATCATCTGTCAGCGGCTCGTAGTTCTCCCAAGAGCTTCCGGCCTCTCTCAGCGCCCGCAGCACTTCGCTGTACGGGGGGGGAAACCCGAAAACGTCTCCATCCGGCCCGGCTCCCGCGTCGGCCATTCCATCGTGGGCACGTCCGTCTGGACGACGACCGACCAGACTACCTGGCAGTACGCGGGGCAGGTGGCGACCTCCAGGCTGCCGTACCCGTACAGATACGGCAGCCCGTCAGCTCCGGTCGAGGAGCCCCGCGCCCACGGAGGCCCCAACACCTCAGTGATGTCCTTGAGTTGGGCGCCTAGGTGCGCCGCGCCAACGCAGCCGGTCCGGGCGAAGGGTATAAGGATGTCCAGAACGTGCGTAAGGTGCAGGATTTCATGGCAGCGCCTGCCTGGCTCCGTGCCGCGATGACGCGGCGCCGGCCCATCAGACAGTCCCTAACGCGTCGCCCCCAGGCGAAGACGCACTCGAAGTCCTCTCTGCGCGCGATGGAAGCCGTGCGCACGCACATGGGCGAGAAGAACGGCGGCCCCGAGCACTGGGTGGCACCTGGGCGGTTGGATGCGGCTGGGACCTGTGCTCGACCTACGTCGCCTACGACCGCTCCGGCACCATCAACGACCCCACACAGCCAGACAGACCCCGGCGCCGCACCGGCACCGCGAAGAATCACCGCTGGACGCGCCGTAGCCGATCAGACATATCCCGGGTCGCCTGTGGCAAGGAACCGTGTCACGGACCGCTCCAGCAACTCCAGAAACTGCCGCAGGTCCTCAGCCACTCTGTCGAACTCCGGCTCGAACAGGGTGGCCGTCCGCGTCCGGTATACCGCTCCCTCGGGACCTATGGCATAGGACCGGCCGTCGCCATGCCACCCGATCACCAGCCCACACGGCTCTCCGCACTCGTCTACGCAGACAGCCTCGTATTCCATGATGTCGTGCGCCGAGTAGAGCGCGTAGGCGTTGCCGACATCCGCCAACTCAACGGTGCCGATGGTGGCGCAGAAGGTGACCAAGTCAGCGCAGGCCTGTGTTTCGCGGGCCAGAGCACGAGCCGCCTCCTGGTCCTCCCGGTCGGCCAGCCGGACCTCGTTCTCCCCCGGCGGAAAACCGTACGTGTGCTCAAAGCCCTGCAGCATACGGCTCAGGGCCTCATTCATCCTGCCCGCCCACGACAGCAGCCAGGCCGGCGACAAGGAACGCTCACTCATGAGCCAGATCCTCACACGCACCACTGACAGTCCCGCAGAACCGAGCAACGAGGCACAGGCAAGTAGAGGACGGGGCCGCCGCGTGCGCGGGGCCGCTGCCGAGCACGCCGCCACCGGAGCCGACCAGCCGCGGGGCCGCGCCATCCCGCGTGCGGGCCGACGGACGGAATAGACACCGGAATCGCTCTCGCGCGAGGGCCGCATCCAGTGATCAGACTGGTAGCCACAATTCCCCCGAACACGTCATTCTTCGGCCCAACCGCCTGCAGCACACTGACAGCAAGCTGCTCGGCGGCCCGCTCAACTGCGCCACAGGCGCCGGATAATAACCCTCCTGACGGTGACCGCTCTGAACAACCGACCCCGACCAAATCACACTCATGGCATCCACCCGACAACACCCATATCTCCCGATGTAATTCGCCCCTCAGCGATGCCACATCAGGCGCCCCCGCCCATCGCCTCTCACCCAGCTTCGGCGTCCACGGCGTCGAGCACGGTTCGGTCGAGTTGGACGACTGGCTCCCCGCTCGCACGGTCTTGACAGGTTTTCAGTCGAATGCGAATGAAGGAAAAGTCCGCGACGCCATTTTCCATGGCGAATTCCCCACCACGATCAAACAAGACGATGAGGGGCTCAAACGGATCTTCGAGGTCAGGAAGTTGCGCCCCAGAATCATCACTCAGCACAGCCCACCGAACCGCCGCAAGACACATCTCCCGCGCAGTGCTGCGAACTCCGTTCTCCTCGAGTTCACCCCGGAGCGAGGCGCTAGCTTCATCGCCTGCACGCCTTTCTGGATCCACAAATCGCGCAAGATCAAAGAACGGCCATTCTTCCGCTGCGTTGTACGCCTGGGCCCACAGGGCCATGCGGCGGAGAAATTCACGAAACAATAGAGAGCGCGACGCAGCGTGCTCGAAAGCTGCATCGTCGTCCCGCCACCTAATCTCGGCAATCCTCGTCAGCATCTTGCTCGCCAGGGGCCCCTCTTCACAATCCCATCCTTGCCTTGGCTGCACGGACAAGAACATCAAGGTTCGACAGATCGTCGAGGATGCGTTCCTCATCCCAGTAGCTCGGGTGATCGCTAAGATACGACACGCTTGCCTCCATGAGATTTTTCTCGACGCACTCATGGGCCAGCAAGTTGCGCAGCTGCGTCGGTTCATCCAAGTCGCGCTTCGGATTGACTCTGAGCGTGCCATTCTCAGCACGCCGCCAAAGGTCCGCAATTTCGCGGTCCGGGGTGAAGTGGGCGTCACGCATAACGGAGTTGGGGACGTTCTGGACGTCATGGCGCTCCAAGAAAAGGTTCTCTTTCGCCTACTGAATCACAGACTCAGTGAAACCAGCATTCTCAGCGATCCCCCTGACCTCCGTCGGGGAGTTTCTGATCTCGACAGGGATTGCTGCAGCTTCCACGCCTCGTTCCGCAATCTACTTTTCGACATCCTTGACCTTGCCTTCTCCTCCGCCCACATGCCAGCCAGTATCCTCACTCTTGATGTTGACGGGATCCCCGGGACTCGGCGAATGGCCGTCGTGACCGCCACGAGACGACTCACCGTAAGCACTGCCACCAGCGCCTTCGCCGGAACTACCACCAGCACTGTCACCAGAGGTGTGCTTCGTATGCCCACCATCGTGGCCGCTGGTGCCGCCAGATAGAGGTTTGTCACCGCTGGCACCGCCGGATGTGGTCGCCTCTCTCCTACCGCTGAACCCACGGTTCTCCCCGCGAGCAGAGACACCATCAGACTCTCCCTCGACCGCCCTCGTGCGCATGGTGGGTCAGGTCGCGGTCTGCGCAGTCGGATGGGACCGCCTGCATGCGCAAGGGACGCAGAGCGCAGCTGGGACATCGCGATCCGCCAGGCCGCGGCCAAGCCGTCGGGAGCGTCAAGAGGCAGCGCGAGCAACGTGAACGGCCTGTTCGCCAACTGCCGTTGACTGGGGTCCGGCCAGAGAGGACCGATCCCCAAGGATGGCGTACGCAGCCTGCTCTCCCGCATGGGTGTACTCGTGGCAGGAGTTGGTGACATCCGACGACGAACGGCAGGTCACAGCGTACGCGTGCGGTTCCGCTACGGTTTTGGCCCAGGCGACGTGTTTCTGATCCTGTGGATGCCTGTGCTGCTGTGCGGGGTATTGCCCGTCCAGTTCTGATCCTCGTCGCTGAGGTGTGACTACCCGGCTGCCTGGCTGTTGATCTTTCCGCTCGTGCTCAGACCGCCTGAGTACCATCGCTCACGCCGGATGTCCGGATCGGTCCGTAGCCTCCGGGCATGCACAGTCCAAATGTTGTCGTCCCTGGTCAAGTCCGCGTCGGTATCACCGCGGTGGGCACCTGCCTGCCTGACCGGATTCTGCACTCCGCCCACCTGCGCGAGCAGATAGCCGCTGACAGCGGACTGCCGTTGCCATCGGGGATATTCGAGCGTGTGACCGGGATCGTCAGCCGCCGGATCGCCGGGGACGGCGAGTACGCCTCGACCCTGGCTACGGCCGCCGGGCGCAGCGCGCTGGCGCGGGCCGGGCTCGATCCGCTCGACGTGGATCTGCTGGTGTTCGCCTCGGCCAGCCGCGATGTGGTGGAGCCGGCGACCGCGCATATCGTGCAGGCCACCCTGGGCTCCCGGGCGCACGCCGTGGATGTGACCAACGCCTGCAACAGTTTCATCAATGGCATTGACCTGGCCCGCACCATGATCATGGCCGGGCGGACCCGGCGGGCTCTGGTCGTGACCGGCGAGACCCCGAGCCGTGCGGTCCGCCGCGCCCCCGCGGACCTGGCGGAGTTCCGCGACGCTTTCGCCGGCTATACGTTCGGGGACGCCGGTGCGGCGGTGGTCCTGGACACCGTGGAGCGCGGCGGCATCGTCGATGTGGACACCGAGACGCATTCCGAATACTGGGGGGTCGGCGGGATCCCGGGCGGCGGCTCGCGGCACCCGCGCGGGGACGAGTACACCTACTTCCACGGCGACGGGCGCGAGCTGCGCGACACGTTCGAGAAGGTCGGCCCGGCGGTGCTGGACCGTGTCCGCCTCCGCAACGGCTGGGACTGGAACGAGTTCCGGTACGTCCTGGTCCATCAGGTCACGGTTCCCTATCTGGAGCGGTTCGTGGAGCTGACCGGCGTGCCCGGGGACCGGCTTGTCGTGACCGTGCCGGAGCTCGGCAACGTCGCCAGTGCCACCCTGGGCATCCAGCTCAGCCGCATCTATGACGAGTTGCTGCCCGGTGACCGGGTCCTGCTGGTGGGGCTCGGCGGCGGCGTGAGCATCATGACGATGGTGTGGGAGAAGGCATGACCCAGCTGTGGGTCGTCGTACCCGCCCATCAGGAGGCCGCACGGCTCGGGGGCACCCTGCGTGCGCTGGCCGCCCAACGCGACCGGGATTTCACGCTCGTGGTGGTGGACAACGCCTCCACCGACACCACCGGCGCCATTGCCCGCGCCTTCGCCGGGCGGGCCCCGTTTCCGGTGCGGGTGCTGGACGAGGTGGACAAGGGGGTGGGCTGCGCGGTCGACACCGGCTTTCGGTACGCGATCGCCAACGGGGCGCGGCTGCTGGCCCGCACCGATGCCGACTGCCTGCCCCACCCCGGCTGGACGGCTGCCGCCCGCACGGCACTTGAGGTAGGTGCAGGTCTGGTGTGCGGGCGTATCGAGGCCCGCCGCGACGAGCACGGGATGGTCGGCCGTGCCGTCTTCCGCGTGCTGGTGCGCCTGGCCGGGTTCTTCGGCCGCATCCGGCCTGCCCACTGGCGCCGCCACGGCTACCTGAGTCCGTACCGGATGCACGCGGGCAACAACATGGCCATCACCGCGGCGCTGTACGAGAGGGTCGGCGGGATGCCGCGGCGGCCTTCTCCCACCGACCGGCTGTTCCTGAACCGGGTGCGCCGGTGCACCACCGACATCGTTCACGCCCGCGACATGGTCGTGGCCAACTCCACCCGGCGCCTGGCCGCCTACGGCCTGATCGGCACCGCCCGCTGGTACCTGGACAAGGGCAGCGGCCACCTCGGGGAGGACCCGCGCTGATGCTCGACACGCTCGCCTCTGCTCTGCGGCGCACCCCCAACCGGCCCGCTGTCCTGACGGCCACCCGCACCGGATCCGTACGCACCCGGGCCACCTGCGGGGACCTGGCCGACCTCGCCGACCGGTACGCGAAAGCCCTGCACGGGCGCGGCCTGCGCCGCGGCGACACCATCGGTGTCGCGGTGCGCCCCGGGCCGCGTGCGCTTGCGGTGCTGCTCGCGGTGCACGGGCTCGGACTGCGTGCGGCCGTGCTCGATCCCGGCGCGGGGCCGGAGGTCCTGCGGGCCCGGCTCGCCCTGGCCCGCCCGGACCTGGTCATCGCGGACGCCGCAGCCCAGGCCGCCGCCAGCTGGGCGCGGCCGCTGGCCCGCCGCGCCCAGCTGGTGCTGCCCGACCTGTCCGCTCTTGGGCCGGTGGCCACCGTCGGCCCCCGGCTGCCGGGCTGCGCCCCGGCGCTGGACGCCGATGTCCACACCGGTGTGCTGCCGCGTGCGGTGGACGACGACGGGGATGCGGTCATCGTGTTCACCTCGGGAACTACCGCCCGGCCGCGCGCCGTGGTGCACAGCCGCTCCTCGCTCGCCGCCGGTATGCGGACGGTGACCGGCCTGGTGCAGCCCCAACCGGGCCGGCCGGTCCTCGGCGGCACCCTTTTCGTCCTGGTCCCCTCCCTGGCCAGCGGAGCGCCGGTGGCTCTGCCGGCCCGCTCCCCGCGGGTTCTGGCCCGGCAGATGGCTCGCCTCGCGCCGCAGGCCACGTATCTGACACCGCCGCAACTGCGGGCCGCCCTGGCCGCGCAGGCGCGGTTCACCGGCCGGGTGTGGACCGGCAGCGCCCCGGCGAGTGCCGCACTGCTGACACGCGTCAAACGGGCGGGGGCCGCCGAGGCATGGGGGGTGTATGCGCTGACCGAGCTGTTCCCCGCCGCCGCCGTCGAACAGGCGGGCAAAGCCGCCTTCACCGGTATCGGCGATCTGGTCGGCGCCCCGCTGCCGGGAGTTGAGGCCAAGACCAGCGGGACCGGTGAGCTGTTGCTGTCCGGGCCCGCGGCACGCGATCGCTACCTCGGCGAGGATGCCGAGCCATGGGTGGCCACCGGCGACCGGGCGCGCATCGAGGACGGCCGGATCGTGCTGGAGGGCCGGTGCAAGGACATGGTGCTGCGGCGGGCGGAGAACATCTACCCGGGCCTGTACGAACCCGCCCTGCACATCCCCGGCGTCGAACTCGCCCTGCTGGTCGGCGTCCCGGCCGATGACGGTGACGAGCGCCTGGCCGCCGTCGTCCAACCACGCCGCGGGGCCGACCCGGCGCGGCTACGCGCCGACCTCGAAGGACCTCTGGCCCGCATGGGCACGGCCCGGCCGGATGCCCTGATGCTCGCCGATATCCCGCTGTCCGGCCGTTCCCGCAAGCCCGACCGCGCCGCCGCGGCGCGACTGGCCGCCGAGCAGCTGGCGAGGCGGAGCCGATGACCACCCCGCCTGACCCCGGGACCACTGTGGACAGTGGCGCACACCCGCCCGCGGACGCGGCGAGCGCGCCGCACCCTGCACCCCTGCCGCCCCGCCAACAAGCGGTCGGCGCACGTTTGTTGACCCCGCCCTTCCCTTCATCCCCGACGGCTGGCCGCGCGCGCCGTCGCGACCGCCGCGTCTACACCCGCTCCCATCCGCTGCTGTTCGCCCTGCTGGCCGCGACCCGCCACCGGCCCGTGGTCCGGATCGGCCCGGCCGTCCTGGTGCACGGCACCGACGCGTACCGGCAGGCCCTGACCCGGATCCCGCTGGACCGCACGGCTGCAGGGACCACCGGAGGGGCCGCCCGGGAACTGTCCGGAGGCGGCCTGCTCTTCGACCAGGACGGCGGCGGCCACCGCGATTCCCGCCGCGCCATCGCCGACGCGCTGGGCTCGGCCGGGGTGCAACGCCTGCGGCCGGTGTGGCAGACCGTCCTGGACCGCCGTCTCGCACCGCTGCGCGCCGGCCAGCCCCTGGAAATGGTGGCACTGGCCCGCGAGCTGGCCGGGGTGACCGTCTGCGCCCTGCTGGAGAGTGCCGCCGCCCCGGAGAGCGTGGCGGAAGCAGCAGCCGAAGCGGCAGCTTCCGCCGTACGGGATCACCTGCCCGGGCCCCGGCCGCCCGGCACACGCGCCGCAGCAGCCCGCGCAGCGCAGCACATCGAGGACCTGCTCACCCCGGACGGCACCGCAGACGCGGGACTGCGGGCGATGCTCGCGGTCGCCGCGGTCAGCACCACCATTGCCGCGCTGCCCCGCGCTGCCGCCTGGTGCGCGGACGCAGGCCTGTGGGAGCAGGCCGCCGACGGCCTGCTGCGGCCGTCCCTGGTGACCGAACTGCTGCGCGTCACCGCCCCCTCACCGCTGCTGCCCCGCGTCGCCGCCGCCGACGCCACGCTCGGCGGCTGCCCGGTGCGCGCCAAGGACCGCCTGATCCTCGTGGCCCGGCACGCCGCACACGCACACCACCAGGCCCCCGACCCGTACCACCCCGCAGCCCCCGCCATAGCCCAGCTGGTGTTCGGCGCCGGGCCGCACGCCTGCCCCGGCGCCCACCTGGCCCGGGCCCAGCTCGATGACACCCTCGCCGCGCTCGCCCCCTACCGGCCCGTTGTCGTCCGGGCCCGGTCCGACCGCCGGGCGGCGCTGCCCAGTTGGCGTTCCCTGACCATCCGGGCGACTGCCAGCCCGCCCGAACCGACGGAGAACAACCCGTGACCACCATCGCCGTCACCGGAGCCAGCGGCTTCTGCGGCTCCCACATCGCCACCACCGCCGCCGCCCGCGGCATGGGCGTCCTGTGCCTCGGGCGGCGGCCCGGCCCGGTCGGCCGCCATGTCCGCTGGGACGCCGCGGCCGCACCACCGGATCTCGCCGGCGCCGACCTGGTCGTGCACTGCGCGGCAGCCGTCGGCGACCCCTCCCCCGGCTCCCCGGCCGAGGCCACCATGCGCACCGTCAACATCACCGGAACCGCCCGGCTGCTGGAGGCGGCGGCGGGCCGCCCGGTGGTGTGGGTCAGCAGCGCCAGCGTGTACGCCCCCGGCACCGGCCGCTCCCTGATCACCGAAAACCACCCCTTACAGGGGCAGTTGAACGCCTACGGGCGTACCAAGGCGGCGGGCGAGGCCCTGGCACTCGCCGCCGGAGCCGTGGTGCTCAGGCCCCGCGCCGTCTACGGACCCGGCGACCCGCACCTGGTGCCCCGGTTGCTGGACCGGGTCCGCGCCGGCCGGCTGCTGCTGCCCGGACGCGATGTCCGCTTGAGCCTGACGGCGGTCGAGAACCTCACCGCCGCCTGCCTGGCCGCCGCCGACTGGCCGCCGGGCGCCTACAACATCGCCGACCCCGTGCCCTACCAGCGCGACGAGGCAGTCCGCACCGTCCTGCGCGCCCACGGCATCCCGGCCCAGGTCGGCCACCTGCCGCTGCCGGTGGCCCGGACCGCCGCGGCCACCGCCGAAATCCTGTCCCGGCTGCGGCCGCACACCGAACCATGGCTGACCCGCTACGCCGTCGACCAGCTGGCCCACAGCGTCATCCTCGACGTAACCAAAGCCCGGCGGCAGGGGTGGACAGCGCCTCGCACCCTGGCCGACTACACGCGAGCAGTCGCCGCCCGCTGACGCCCCAGCACCTCCATAACGAGCTGCTCCGGGGCCGCGCCGAGGAACGCCCCACTCTCCTGATCAGCCCCGCCGCCGGTGACGGCACGGACAGCGGATCCACGAGGGTGGGGGGCAGTCGTCAGCGGACCGCAGCCCAGCGGGCGGCGTGCGGTGCTCATGTCCGCTGATCCTAGAGGGCGTTGCCGATGCCGGGAACGCCTGGTCAGCGGCGCCCGCGACATGATCGCGACACCCGTGCGGGACGGTGGCACCCCGGCTGGAGGAAATAGGCCGTGTCGGTCCCGACAAGTCCGTCCGCCACGTCGCCGCGTACGGCTGCGAAGTCGCTGGGCATGTTGCTCTACTGCTGGAACGCCCACTGGGAGGTCTGGGAATCCGCCGGGCTGGCACAGCGCACCCCTGCAGACTGCGTACGGTCCGCCGAGATCCTGCTCGCGGTCTTCGCCGACGGCCCTCATGGCATGCGCCCGTAGCGCCGTCTTGGCCGCTCGCGCTGTTTCCGTTCAGCGGGGCAGCATCGCTTTAGCGGGGCAGCATCGCTCCGTCGGCCACAGGAGATCACCGTTAGCTCCCTGGTGCCACAGGCTCGGTGGCGCCTTCGTCACGGTGCATTCTCCCTCCGAGCCCGGCGGCGGGCAGTACGGCTACATCCAGGCCGCCGGCGACCGGCCTCTGGTGTGGCGGGAAACGGTTCCAGGCCGCGTACGGTCAAATGATGGGCCGAGGGTGCGTGTCTCCTCGCGGCGCGGTCCGGCCATCGCGCAGGCTCGGATGCTGCCGAGGGGGACGCCCTTTGGGGCGAGGCCTGCGCCCCTTTGGGGCGAGGCCTTAGCGAGCCTGCTCGAGCAGTGCCCCGCAGGGCAGGCTGCCGTCGTCCGTCGCGGCGGCGAGGAGGTCGAGTGCGGTGGAGGTGATGCGTGCCGTGTAGGTCGATGCGGCCACCGGGCCGGTCCAGTTCCGTCCGGAACTGTAGGCGAGGAGTTTGAGTGCCTGGATCTGCCCGTGCTGGTCTACTTCGGCGGGCAGCGACGCGAACAGTTCGTGTGCGGGCCTGCTGTGCACGGCGTCGGCAACCTCGCAAACCGTCACTCGCCCGGCATCGGCCGGAGTGCAGTCCGCTGCCTGGCCGACGGCGAGGGAGTGCAGGGCGAGGGCGATCTGGGCACGGGCCTTGGCCTCAACCCCCGTACGGCCGCAGTCCCGCCTCCAGCAGCTCGGGGGCGTGGCGAGGTGGGCCCAGGCGGTCTTGTCCGCGGCGAGGTCGACGATCAGCGTGGTGCTGCCGGCGGGGCGGCGGCGCGGTTCGTTGTGCAGCCATTGCCAGGGCAGGGCGGTGCAGCGGACGTTGGCGGCGCTGGTGCCGGCGAGGGCGGGGCACTTCAGTCGGTGCCCTCCCCGTCCGGACCGGGAGTGTCCTGTCCCAGGCCCCGGCGGATCGCGATCTCCACGGGTGAGTACGCGCCGTCGGCCCGCTCCAGTTCGTACGGCGTGGCCGGCATCAGCGGCGGCTGGGCCATGAAGCGCGGCCGCACGCCGTGGTGCGGCTGTGCCGCGTGCACCAGGAACGGATGGCACAGGAAGACGTCGCCCGGGGACCCGGTGGCCAGGGCCAGTGGCCGGTGGTCGGACGCCGCCACCAGATCGGGCGCAAGTGCCAGCCCGCTCGCCCCGTCCTCCCCGTACCTCTCCAGCACCTTCGGCACGTCGAGGTGTGAGCCGACCCGGATCCGGGTCGGGGCGTCCTCCTGGCCGACCTCGCTGAACAGGAACAGCATCAGCAGCGCCCGGCCCCGGGAGCGCAGATTGGTGAAGTACCAGCTCTCCCCCTCGGGCAGATAACTCCCCTCGATGTGCCAGCCCGCGTCGTCCGGCTCCTCCTCGTGCGGGAAGCGCAGCGGGAACGTGCCCAGCGAATAGCGCGGCTCCCAGCGTCCCGCGCCGACCAGCAGGTCGTACGCGCGGTGCAGGGCCGGGGAGTTGGGGGCGGCGGCGAACGGCCCCTGCGCCATGCCGGCCACCCAGTGCACAGGCTGCGTCCACGTCGCCGCATCGTGCGGGTCGCAGCCCGTCTCCCGCCACAGCAGCCGCGCGCAGTCCTCTGCCACGCGCGGCGCGACGGCGCCCTCCAGCTTCACGAAGCCGTCGCGCAGGAAGCGGGATACCAAGCTCGTGTCATCCATGGTCGTGTCATCCATGTCCCCATCGTGCGGCGGCACCGGTCCCTATCACCCGACATTTTCCGCACCGTCTTTGCCGGGTGTTCACCGAGCCCCTTGTTGCCCCCCCTGAGACCGAAAGTAACCGCCCTGTGGTCACACGACCGCATTGCCGACGGCCCGGCGGCCGGCGTGCGGTGCCGATGTCTGGCGGTCTCAAGGGCATTGCTACTGCTCACAACGGCTGGCCGACGGCGGCATGCGGCAACGTCGCGACATCTGTGCGGGACAGTGGGACCACCGGTTGGAGGAGGCAGCCCTTGTTCGTCTTGCGTCATCCTTCGGTCGCGCCACGGCATGCGGATGCGGGGGCGCTCGGCACGTTCGTCGCTGTTGGAAGGAGAACGAGGCAATCCGGGAGAGCACCGAGCGGGCGCAGCGCGCCCCGGCAGACTACGTGCGGTACACCGGCGTGCTGCTCGCCGTCTTCGCCGACGCCCGGGAGGATGCGGGCCGATAGCCGCGGTGGGGGCGGCCGGCGAGTCGACGTCTGACGCCGCCCCGGCTGCGGAAGGTGACGGCCGCCCGGATCCGCCGTGCACCGCTCGGGACCGTACACGTCCGTAGGTGTCGGCGTGCGCCGGAACATGCATCGGCAGGTCGGCCCTCCGAGCCGAGATCCCCGGTAGCTCTGCGTCCTGTCGCGCTTCACCCGGCGCGCAGCCGGGCCGGCGGCACGGTCCTCACCGTCGACGCCCTACGTGCAAAGGGTCCTCGCCGCACTGGTGAGGACCCTTTGCTATGGAGCGCCCGGCAGGCCTTGCACCTGCATTTCCCACCGGTTGGTGGGCGTCTTTCCTTGGACCACAGACGCGCGACTCCTGTGCCGTGCACCGGAGTTACGTAAATGATCATACAGGGTTCCGGGGCACGCCGACGACGGGCAGAAGCCGGCCCGGGGTTGTGCCCTGAGGTGGGGGGTATCGCAGCGTCCGCAACCGTGTGCCGTTGGGCACGACAGTCGGCCCTGCGGCGCTCGCACCGCGCCTGCCGGATGCGAGCGCCGTTGCCTCGCGTGTCATCGCATGGCCGGCGCTGCGCCAGGCGCGGCCGGTCGGCGGCCTCACCTGCCGCAGCTGAGGCGGGCGTCGCCTGATGCGGTGCCGGTTCGGCTACCGGCCGTCTGCCTGCTGGTAGGCGTCCAGGACCTCGCGCGGCAGGCGTCCACGCGGCGGCACGTCGTATCCACGGTGGCGTGCCCACGCGCGGACGTCATCGGCGGGAACCGGGCCGCGCGTTGGTGCACCGACGGGGATGTCGGCCACACCGGTCTCGGCGGGGGACAGCGCATACGGCGTGAACGAGGCGGGGCCCCAGAGCGATTCATCGTCGCAGCGACCCCGCCCCGTTGCTTGGAACCCGGGGCCGCTGGTGGCCAGGACGCTGGTGACCGCATCAGGGGCGCGGAAGCAGACACTGGCTCGGGCAGGTGTGGGGGTCAGGGCGTTGTCCGGTGCGCATGCCGGCCATGGCGGCTCCCTGCGATGGTGAGGCGGCGATATGTGATGATTCACCGGCGATCACCGGTTCGGGGAAAGAACCGGGCACGGGTGAAGGGGCGGGAACACGGCGTGGGCAAGAAGGGATCCATCTCGGATGAAGAGTGGGACCGCTTTCTGAGGGAGGCCGGGGCCGAGGCTCCGAGCGCGCCCGAGGAACCTTCGGCGCGCGAGCGGATGGCGGCACGGCGGCGTAAGGAGTCCGGTCCGCCGCAGGGCTGGCGTACGTATCCGACGGCCCGGCGGCGGCGTGGCAACGGCTGGTATGTCGTGGGACTGCTGGCCGCGGTCGCCGTGCTCGTCGTCGTCCTGGTTCCGGGGGCGTTCACGGGGTGGTTCGAAGACAGCAGCGGTACGCCGCTGGCCTCGGAGTCAGAACGCCCCGGGCAGCCTCCGGCTGCGGAAGCAGCCCGACGGCCGACCCTGGACGAGCCGTTCAGGGGGTCGCCCGCCGCGCGGTGGAGCGACGGGGCGGCCGGTATCCATCTGCCGGAGGCCAAGGCCGCAGGCTGGATGAACCGGGCTCAGGTCGCGCAGGCCCTCGACCGGTCCCGGGACTTCCTCGTCTCCTCCAGTCTGGATTCCGGTGTCCTGCGCGGAAAACGGCCGGACCAGGCCATCGCGTTGATCAACCCGCATCAGCGCGACGTCCAGGACTACCTGGCGGCCGCGTTCCGCGCGCCCAGCAAGGAGAACGACCCCCTGCTGCTGTTCAGCCGGTTCGAAAAGTCGCAGGTGCGACTCGTCGGGGACGTGGTCAAGACGCGGGGGCGGATCACGTTCCGGGAGGGAAAGCGCGGTGCGGTCGAGGTGAGCGCCGACGTCACCTACGTCTACCCGGTCGTCCGTGCCACGGCCGGCAGCCAGGACATCGTACGCACCATCGTGCGCCGCGAGACCGTGATGAGCTGGGACGACCCAGCGAAGGTGATCACCGAGCCGGGGACGTTCTCCCTCGTCTCGTACAAGCTCGACGCCACCAACGGCGGCTGCAGCACCTACACCGGCTACTTCACCCCGCCCTTCGGCGCCCAGCGCACCACCCCGGACGGTCCCGAGGTCGACCCGTACGACCGGAGCAAGTCGATGGACACGCACCAGCGGGAGAGCGGCGAAGCCGGGTGCGGGACCGCCACCCGGTCATGACGGCGCCCGCTGCTGCATCCACCGCGCCCTTCACCAGGTGCAGCGCCTCTCGGTGACTGCTGCCGGAGTCCCGCCGGACCATTAGGGCGCAGCCGGTCTCTGCCGTGGGCGGGCCGGCATTCCGCAGATCTCCCGGCCTCCATGCGATGTGATGGCTTGTTTGCTCTCTGTGACGGGAGTGGTGAAGAAGGAGAGGGTGATCTCTGCACCGGACCAACTCACCGAGTGAGCGGAGGCATCCATGCCGCAGGACAGCGCACCGACTCCCGAGGACACGGCACGCAGCTATTACGACACCGACGATGTCGACGCGTTCTACGGCGCCGTGTGGGGCGGTGAGGACATCCACACCGGGATCTACGCCGATGAGCACGAGGCGATCGCGGACGCTTCCCGCCGTACCGTCGAGTGCGCCGCCAACAAGGTGGCCGACCTGCTCACGCCGCAGAGCACGGTGCTGGATCTCGGGTCCGGCTACGGTGGCGCCAGCCGCTACCTGGCCGGGCGCTTCGGCTGCCGCGTCAGTGCCCTCAACCTCAGCGACGCCCAAAACCGGCGCCACCGCGCCGCCAACGCCGCGCGCGGCCTGGACGGTCTCATCGAGGTCGTCACCGGGTCGTTCCAGGACATTCCTTATCCGGACCGGCGCTTCGACGTCGTCTGGTCCCAGGAAGCGTTCTGTCACAGCGGCGACCGGGCGCGCGTGCTCAGCGAAGCCGTACGTGTCCTCAGGCCGGAAGGGGCCCTGGTCTTCACCGACTTGATGGCCGCCGAGGACACCCCCGAGGAGGTGCTGCACCCTGCCGTGTCCCGCCTGGGCGTGGACGCGCTGGCCACGCCGGACTTCTACCGCCTGACGCTCACCGGGCTCGGCCTCGCCCGTGTCGTCTTCGACGACCACAACAGCCAGCTGCTTCACCACTATGTGCGCCTGACCGAAGAGGTCCAGCAGCGCGAGAATGAGCTGCGCGGCATCATCAGCCCCGCCTACCTCGACCAGCTGCTGGGCAATCTGCCGCTGTGGGTGAACGCGGCCCGCCGCAAGCATCTGCGCTGGGGCATCTTCCACTGCCGCCGCGCCTAGTGAGCCGGTCCGGAGTTGTGCTGTCTCATCCGGTGGTGGGTGCGGTGTGATGGGGGTATGGCGGGTAAGTCGAAGATCCCGCTCGTGCTGACGCAGGACGAGCGGCGGAGGCTGGAGGGGTGGGCGAGTCGGCGCAGTACCGCGCAGGGCCTGGCCCAACGGGCGCGCATCGTGCTGATGTGCGCGGACGGCAGGACGAACAAGGCAGTGGCGGCCGAGCTGGGCGTCTGCCGGGAGACGGTGGGGCGGTGGCGCAACCGTTTCGCTGTCGACCGGTTCGCCGGGCTCAGTGACGAGGCACGGCCCGGGGCGCCGCGCACGGTCACCGACGCGCAGATCGAAGAGGTAGTGGTCAGGACGCTGGAGCAAGTGCCGGAGGGTGCCACCCACTGGTCCAAGCGGGAGCTGGCGAAACAGGTCGGGCTGTCGCCGACCACGATCCACCGGATCTGGCATGCGTTCGGTCTCAAGCCCTGGCTGGTGGAGGAGTTCAAGGTCTCCACCGACCCGTTCCTGATCGACAAGATTCGCGACGTGGTCGGCCTCTACCTGGCCCCGCCCGCGAACGCGGCGGTCTTCGCGGTGGATGAGAAACCGCGGATCCAGGCCCTGGAGCGGACCGCACCGGTGCTGCCGATGGTGCCGGGCACCCCCGAGCGCCGCAGCCACGACTACCACCGCAACGGCACTGTCGACCTGTTCGCGGCGCTGAACACCGCCACCGGCAAGGTGATCGGCAAGACTTCCGCCCGGCATGCGGCCGAGGACTTCAAGGACTTCCTGGAGGAGATCGACCGCCAGGTCGATCCCGGTCTGGCGGTCCACCTCATCTGCGACAACTGTGAGGATCATGGTGTGCCGCAGGGGGCCGGGGCCTGACCCGTGTGACAACTGGCCGCAGCTGCCTTGGAGTGGAACTGTCGACTCTGGCCCCCTGTGGTGCGTACTGCCGCCGGCCCGGTGAACGTGTCCCGATAGGGGCTTTGCTGCACAAAGCACCGTCACAGTTCTGACCGCCCACCGGACCGGTGCCAGCCACCAGACCCAGTCCAAGGGAGCCTCGTGACCGTCACCAGCATGCCCCAGCCGACGCTGCCCGCGCAGCGGCTCTCGGGTCCGGCGGAGGAAGTGATCCTCGGGGTGGATACCCACAAGGACATCCACGTTGCCGCCGTCATCACCACCCTGGGTGCCTCACTCGCCCACCAGGAGTTCCCGGCAACTGCCACCGGATATCGTCAACTACTGGCCTGGGGGAGGTCGTTCGGCGTCCTGCGCCGGGCGGGTGTCGAGTGCACCGGATCCTTCGGGACCGCGCTGACCCGGGTCCTGCGCCGCGAAGGCATCGACGTCGTCGAGATCAACCAGCCCGACCGTGCCACCCGACGCAAGCGAGGCAAGACAGACGCCATCGACGCGGACGCGGCAGCCCGCGCGGTGCTGTCCGGACGGGCCACCACCGTGCCAAAGAGCGCGGATGGCCCCGCGGAGGACATGCGAGTTCTGCGACTGGCCAAGGAATCGGCCGTCAAGGCCCGTACCCAGGCGCTGAACCAGCTCAAGGCCGTCCTCCTGGCCATCGACCCGGACCTGCGCGAACTGCTCACAGGACTGAGCAATCCTGCGCTGGTCGCCACCTGCGCGGCCCTCGACGTCGACGACCGGGGAGAAGCCGTCTTCACGATGCGCCTGCTCGCCCGCAGAGTCCAGCACCTGACCGACGAGGTCAAAGAACTCACCCGACGCACCACCAGGGCTGTCCGCGCGTGCCGCCCCGAGATGCTGGACCTGGTCGGCGTCGGACCCGACAGTGCCGCAGTTCTCCTCATCGCAGCAGGTGACAACCCGGATCGGATCACTGACGAGGCGTCCTTCGCCGCTCTATGCGGCGTCAGTCCGGTCGAGCAGTCCTCCGGCAAGACCCAACGCCGCCGTCTGAACCGCGGAGGCAACCGACAAGCCAATGCCGCCCTCTACCGCATCGTGATGACCCGCATACGCTGGGACAAGCGCACACAGGAGTACCTGCAGCGACGCACTGCCGAGGGCCTGTCCAAGCGCGAGATCATCCGGTGCCTCAAGCGGTACGTCGCCCGCGAGCTCTACCAGCACATTCAACCCCTGGCCACCAGCCAACTTCCCTCTGCGGCTTGACGAAACATAGGGGCTTCCTCTCCACGCACAAGGCGCCGACGGTCAGGAAGTGGCTGCTCGGACACCCCCGCTTCGAGCTGCACTTCACCCCGACCTACTCGTCGTGGCTGAACATGGTGGAGCGGTGGTTCGCCGAGCTCCAGCGGCGCCGTCTCGATCGCGGGGTGTTCTGCTCCACCGACGAGCTGACCGGTGCACTCGAAGAGTGGATCAAGTTCTGGAACACGAACGCCAAGCCGTTCAAGTGGACACGGACCGCAGACCAGATCATCGACGCCATCGGCCGTTATTGCGACAGGGTCTCCGGACCGGCTCACTAGCCACCGAAGTCGCCACCCGCGCGCGACTGGCCGGCGGTGCGGCTCGAGGACATGCGGCGACCGGCAACGGCCGCCCCGGTGTCATCTCCTGGAGCGCGGACGGCACCCCGCTCTCCCTCCTCGCCTTCATCGTCGCCGACGGCCGTATCACCGAGATCACCACTGTGACCGATCCGGCCGAACTCGCGCTCATGCTCATGGACCTGCCGGAAGCGGTGTGATGCCCTACCGGCGATGGCCACTCGTCCTCGATGTGGTCCGCGCCGGATCCCGCAGAGACGGTGAACGTGGCCGCCTGACGGGCGGGGAGTGCGGGCCTGGTACCGCCGTGAGTGCCCCGCACCGACTCCGGGGTGGGCCCCGCTGGTCGTACCGCCCGATACGAGTGCCTACACCGCCCCCACTCCAGCTCCTCCCACTCCTCCTACCCCTGCTGCCGCCCCTCCTGCTCCCGCCGTTCCCGCTCCCCGCGCCCCAGCTTCCGGTAGTGGGCCAGGCACTCCTCGTACGTGGGCAGCAGACCCGCGGCGACGGCCTCGTCCAGACTCGGTGCGGCCCGGTCCTTGTCGGACATCACCGGATCGCGGGTCAGGTCCCAGGGAATGCCGATGCGCGGGTCCAGGGCGTTCACATCGATCATCGTGCCGTGCACGTACTCGGTGGAGCAGAGGTAGTTCATGCACACCTCGTCGGTGAGGGCGAGGAAGCAGTGGCCGATGCCGTCGGCCATGTACACCCCGATCCCCGACCCCGCCTCCTGGCGGGTCACCTCGTACTGCCCGAAGGTGGGCGAGCCCACCCGCAGATCGACCGCCACGTCGAGCGCCGTGCCCTTGACGCAGGTCACCAGCTTCGCCTGGCCGGGCGGCAGGGACGTGGTGTGGATGCCGCGCAGGGTGTCGCGGCACGAGACGGAGTAGTTGACCTGACCGACCCGGAAGGGATAGCCGATGGCCTCGGTGAGCGCCTCGGAGCGGAACGCCTCGAAGAAGCGCCCTCGGCGGTCGGGTATCGGGGCCGGAGAGATACGGAAGGCACCGGCGATGCTCAGCTCGGTGACCTCCGGCCGCGGCAGGGTCTTCATACCGTGTGCTCCTGTCGGACGTCGGTGCGGACCGCGGTGGCCGCGATCTCGTCGATCAGACCGGCCAGGCGGATCGACGCCTGCTCGGCCCGGCGCTGCTCCTCCCGGACGGCACCCACCTCGCCCTCCGAACCTCCTGAATCCCCCGAATCCCTCGCATGTCCCGCATCCATCTCGGTCCCCTCAGTCCCTGTAGCCCCCGCAGTCCCCGACCGGCACAGCACCGCACGCACAAAGACCCGGACCATCGCGGCGAACTGATCGTCGGCGGCCAGAGAGAGGTGCTCGGTGTGGTCCTGCCGGTCGATGCGGACCACGGGCTGCCAGGTGGCCGGCGGGGTGAACACCCGGTCGAGGCTCAGCCGCCCGGTACTCCCCGAGAAGGTGTAGTCGGTGCGGTACGAGTGCTCCATTCCGAAGGTCAGCTGTACCGGCAGCCCCTCGGGAGTGGTCAGCAGGACGGCACCCGACAGCACCGTCCCGTCCCGCCGTTCGCGCAGCGTGGCGCCGGTCAGCCGCAGGTCGGAGCCCAGGAAGTGGAGTGCGGCGCGCGCCGGGTACAGAGCCAGGTCCAGCAGCGCGCCGCCGCCCAGGTCGGTGCGGTTGCGGATGTCGTCGCGGGGCTTGGGCGGAATCGTGTGGGCACTGGACCTGGGCCCAGCCAAGGGCAGGGGCAAGGAAGCAGCCCACCTGGCCCGCACCGGCGTCACCGCGACCGCCGTCGGCTTCTCCCCCGTCCAGGTCGCCCGCGCCCGCACCTGGTGGCAGCACGATCTCCCAACTGTCCTTCGTCCAGGCCGTCGTGCGCGACCACCTCGACGGCACCGACACCGCCTTCGACGCGATCTACTCGGTGTGCGCGGGCGGTGTGGTTGACCGGCCCCGAAGAACTGCTTCCCCTCGCCGCCCGCCGACTGGCACCAGGCGACGTGTTCCCCTTCTCCCACGCCGGACCGACTCCCGGCACCTATGGAGCGCAGCCCCTGCGCGGCACGTGGCGGGAAGGGCAGGAACGCGAACTGAGCGTGCCACGCTGGCAGTACGACCCCGGCACCCGGCAAGACCTGCTCAGACGCAACGGCTTAAGGAGTCTCAAGGCCCGCATCCTCCCCTCTCCGCACCGCTCCGGCGGCCTCGGCGCACTGCCGGTGCGGCGGCGTCGGGGGCGGAGTTCGCCGAGAGGTATTGGCGCGCGCAAGGCCGAGGCAGCCGGGCGGGATATCTGCCTCGTCGCTTCAGTTTTCAGGTGGCCCGTCCGGCCACGTGATGTGCACCAGCCTGCTGCGCTGTCTGCGTTCCCGTCCGGGTGGCCGAGGCGAGGGCCGTGCGGCCGTACCGTCGCGGCCGTGATGCCGGGTACGGCGCCGGGTGGGGGCAGGTGAGGGGAGGTCAAACGCCGTTGTCAGTGCCTGCCCATAGAGTGAAAACATCACTCGGGAAACACCGGAGGGGGAGCACAGACGTGTCCGCAAACAGGATTCAGCACAAGGTGAATCACGTCGCGCTGGTCGTGGACTGTTCGGGTTCCATGCGTCCGCACGAGAGTCAACTCGTGCGCGTTGTGGATGAGTTCGTAGCGGGACTGAAGGCCGAATCGGACAGTCTTGGCCACGAGACCCGGATCAGTCTCTATTCCTTCGACCACAGGGTGGAAAACCTGGTCTGGGACATGGACGTGAAGCACCTGCCGTCCATGCGGGGGCTGTACCAGGTCAACAATGGTGCCACGGCCCTCATTGAAGCTTCATTGAAGCTTCTTTGAAGTCCCTGGACGACCTGGGCCATATCTGGGAGGAATACGGCGAGCACAGCTTCCTCCAGATCGTGGTGACTGATGGTGAGGAGAACGCCTCCGGGGGCGACCGGCGCCACGACGGTGACATGGCCATCCTCGGCCCCTGGCTCGACAGGATCACAGCGAAGATGGGCGCGCTTCCGGGCCACTGGACTTCCGCGATCCTCGTGCCGAACTCCCTGGCCAAGCGGACCGCCCAGAACTACGGTTTCCCGGCAGGCAACATCGCCATCTGGGATGCCGATTCCCAAAAGGGCGTCGAGGAGGCGATCGGCACCGTGCGCGCTGCCGCCACCAGCTTCCTCAGGGGGCGGGAGCAGGGTGTGCGCGGCACGAAGAACCTGTTCGCCGTCGGTCAGGACATATCGGTGGACGAGGTGCGGGCGAATCTCGAACCGATTCCGGCCGACAGGTATCGGCTCCTGAAGGTCGACAAGGAGGTCGAGATTCGCCCCTTCGTCAATTCGCATCCGGGCGTCACGTACGAACGTGGTGCGTGTTACTACCAGTTGGGCGCCCGGGCTCAGGTTCAGCCGAACAAGGAAGTCATCGTGGTGGAGAAGGACACCGACCGCGCCTATACGGGTGACGCGGCGCGCAGCCTTCTGTTCGGTACGGGTATCCAAGGAACCGTCTCCGTGAAGGCGGGGAACAATCCCAAGCTGGAGGTCTATGTACAGAGCCGATCGGTGAACAGAAAGCTCAAGCCGAACACGCGTCTGCTCATCATGCTCTGAGCCTCTCCTCTGACCTCGGTCGAACTGTGCCGACTGTGCTGTGGCCACGTGGGCGCGAGTCCCTCGGGAGTTGCGGACGAAGGCGGGGCCACAGCCGGCTGGAAGGCGTCCGGCCACCACGGTGATGGCCTCGACGGCGCCCGGCGCCGCTGTCCATGAGGCCGTCATGGGCGTTGGTCCAGTTGGCACTGTTCGCCATGTGCAGCGCACAGCGCAGCCCTGCAGCGTTGCGTGCAGCACATGGCGTTGTGTGGTGACGGTCAGGCGCGTACCGCCGCATCAACTCCCGCACGCGCCGCATCGGTCCCGTCCTCGTCAGCGCCCCGTTCCCAGATGCCTGGGCACCTGAGCACCATCGCGCTGACGCCACCCCACTTACTCACATGCAGTGCGGCAGGGGCAATGGCCGGGTCAGCAGTCAGCCGAGGCGGTTCCCCGGCCGGTCGCGCGGACGGTGTGAGGGCTCTTGGCAGAGGCGTTTCCCGTCCCGGTGCGGCCGGAGCGTTCCCTCCAGGCGCTCCAGGCCGCTTGCTTCTGCCCTGGTCGAAGCCCGCTTTCGCGTTCCTGCGTCCCGAAGTGCCAGGTCTTCGTAGCGGCCGGGAGGCGTTACCCCGCATGCTCGGGTGGTTCGAGCGCCACATCCAACAGCCTGGTGCGTATGGAGAGATCCGTGGTGTGCCGGGTGGTGGGACCGACCTGAAGGAGTACCTCTCTTGACCACTCACCTCAGACATGGCACCGGACCGCGGGCGGTGTTGGTGCTGTTAGCGTCACTGTGCGCGATCATCGGGGGCACCGTGCTCGGTACGGCCCCGGCGGCAGCAGCCGATCAGCGTCATGCGATCTACGCCATCGCGCACCGGGTCAACACCCTGGACGGGGTGGACGCCGCGCTCAGCCATGGTGCCAACGCCATCGAGATCGACGTCTGTGCCTGGTGGAATCCCAACGAATGGCGCGCCTGGCACGACTGTTCCTCGGCCGGTGACAACCGCCGGGGCCCCAGCTTCGACAGCATGATCGACCGTATCGTCTCCCACGCCCAGGCAGGACGTCGGCTGGGTCTGGTCTGGCTGGACATCAAGGACCCGAACTACTGCGGAGAAGCGCAGAACCGTACGTGCAGCGTCGCCGGACTGCGCGACAAGGCGCAGCGGCTGACGGCCGCCGGTATCCAGGTGCTCTACGGTTTCTACGAGTACCACGGCGGCAGCACCCCGGACGTCGGCGGCAGGGGCTGGAAGAGCCTGGAAGGCAGGCTCGGCCCGCTGGAGGGCATCACGACGACCGGGACCCGCGATCAGGTCCGCAGCGCCTTCAACCGCTCCGGTTCCGGATTCCCGGCCGGTCGCCGGGTGATGGACTACGGCGACGGCAATATCACCAACGGGTTCGGCAACTGCACGGAGGCCGGCTACTACACGTGCTCGGAACTGAAGAAGGGCGCCGCGGACCGTGCCGCCGGACAACTCGCGGCCACGCTGTCCTGGACGACCACCTACAACGATCCGTGGTACGTCGACAAACTGCTGGGCGATGCGCGGGTGGACGGCATCATCGCGGGCTACGGCAACTTCACCGGAGAGCACGAGTACGACAACAGCTGGCAGTGCGCCAACGCCATCAACCTCGTCCGTGACTGGGTGAACCGCCACAGCGCCACCCACCGCATGGCCACCAGCGGCGACCGCCTGTTCAGGTAGCCGAAGGCCGGTCTTCAGCCCCCCCGGGGGGCCGACTCCGCGCCGTCATGGACGGCGCGGGCACCTGGCTCAGGTCGTCATCGGTAGCGGTAAACGGTGCGTGCCCCGGGGCCGACCGCGCGCAGGGCCTCCGCATGTCCTCGTACACGCCACGGGCACCCGGGCGCAGGCCAGGCGCCTTGTAGTTGCCTCGGCGCTTGCCACGGCCCGACTCCGCGCAGACGACGCGGAGGGCAGATCCGTGGTCCGGGACGTCGGCGCGGGCACGGGAACTGCGGTGCGTGTGCGGGAAGCGGAAAGTCCGCTGCCCTGGTGTGGCGACCGGGGCAGCGGACTTTGTTGGCGCACCGTCGGCGGGGCGGGTCCTCGCCGGGTGGCGGGTGGTCAGCGGTTGTAGACGGACATGATGGCTTCGCTGTCGTCGCACCACACCTCGCGGTAGCCGTTGGCCTGGGCCTGCGGGAGTTCCGCCGCTTCGCACGCCGCCTTCGAGGGGTGCCTCTCGGCGCCGACGGGGACCCAGCCGTCGCCGGGAGGCGGGGCGGCGAAGGCGGTGGTGGCGGTCAGCGCAATGGCGATGGCTGCGGCGCCGACAGCCAGGGCGGCGCCGATACGCGTACGCCACGACTTCATCTCATCGTTGTCTCCTTGCTCGGCTTTCGCGTTCTGAGCTGGCCCCGCCCGGAGAGGTTCCTGGCTGCGGGTGGTCAGCCGATGGGGTTGACGAAGGTGGCCGGGTGGGTGGCGCCGTCCTGGTGGACGAGCGGGCCCCAGGGCC
>NZ_JBSIBZ010000114.1:0-26804 GCF_058245575.1 Streptomyces sp. UF-297
GTTGGCCGAGGAAGTTCTTCCAGCCCTTGCTCCAGGCGGTGCCGGAGTCGAAGTAGGTGCCCTTGTTGGTGCGTACGGAGATGTTGCCGCTGGTCTCGTGGACGATGAGATCGGCCTTGCCGTCACCGTTGACGTCGGCGAAGTAAAGCCTGCCCTGGCCCGGCCGGCCGAGGAAGTTCTTCCAGCCCGCGCTCCAGTGGGTCGCCGCGGCGAAGGAGGTGCCCGTGTTCTTCCGTACGCTGACGTTGCCCTCGGCATCGAGCACGATCAGGTCGGCTTTGCCGTCCCCCGTCACATCGGCGGACGTCACGACCTCGTTGCGGCGCTCGCGGGTCTCCTGCACCCACTGGCGCACATCATCGAGGCGCGTTTCCACAGCTTCGTTGCGGGTCTCGTCGGATCCGAAGCAGCCCGCCTGCCAGGAGGCGCTGTGCACCGCGACGAGTTCCAGCCGGCCACTGACATCGCGCAGGGCAGGACCGCCGGTGTCGCCCTTGCAGATGGCAGCCCCATCAGTGCCGGACACCTTCAGGGTGGACGCGTCGGTGGCACCGACGGTGAAGGCCCCGGCGTGCAGACGGTCCGGCACCCACTCGTCCGCGGTACGGCCGTAGCCGGCCATGCGCAGCGTCTCCCCCGGCGTGGGCGCGGACGTGGCCAGGCTGACGGGGGCGATGTCGGTGACGGGGCGGGCGAGCCTGGCCATCACCAGGTCGCGGTCGCCGTGGGGAACCAGCTCTACGACATCGCTCACCTGCCCGTCCGTGCCGGTGAGGTCAGCGCGTCCGATCGTCGCGGTGGTCTTCCACTTGGGCTTACCGGCCGAGACCCCAGAGCCCTGCGCCGGATCATCGGCGAAGCAGCTCCGGGCGGAGATCACCCAGCGCGGATCGACGAGCGCGGCCGAGCAGCTGCGCTTCCCCTCGCCGATATCCAGCTTCGCCGTGAACGAGTAGTACGTCCCGTCCTTCACGGCTTCCCCTGCGACGGCATGCGCCGACGTACCGGTCAGCACACCGGCCGCAACGGTGGTCGTCACGAGACCTGCTATCCACGCTGCGCGCGATGATTGTTTGCCAAGCACGTTTCTTTCCTCGTCAGTCGAGATCAATGAAGGGGGTCGGGTGCGCGTAACCCGCAGATGCGGGGCTTGCCGTTTCCCGGTGATGCGATCGACGGCCTGCCGATGGCTTGCACTGCTGACTGCTGAGTGCTGAATTCAACCGGGCGGCTCTCGCCGACATCCGACGTCAGCCCGAAACAGCGGGCGCAGCCCTACCTGTTGCACTGCGACGCTCGTGGACCGGCATCCTGCGCGCGCGACGTGTCACCAGATTCCTCCCAAGGGGCCGGCGACAACGAGCAGCAGCCGCGTGACGCAGTCTTACAAAGGGCATTGGTGAACTTAGCACCCGGTCAATCGGACGAGTTGGCAAGGGGGGTTTGATAACGGATCCAACACGAGATGGATCACGTTTCGTAACTTGCTACAACCCATTCCGTTTTGGCTGACAAGCCGAACCGGCGGCGTGGCGGGGGCATGGCAAGTTGCAGCGGCGGCGCCCAGTTCACCGCCCTCAACCCTCCTAAGAAACAGGGCCGTTAAGTCTCCGACCCTGGAATTACAGAACCTCACGACCGATAGCGTGCCCAGGCCGAATGGCGCCACGTGAGAAGGTGTCTGAGCCATCGTACGAACGACAAGAAACTGGGCGGATTCAGATGCCTCTTTCCAGCATGTCTCAGAACATATTCCGGAGTTACAGTCGGCGGTCGGTGCTGGCGGCCGGGGCCGGGGCGGCGCTGGCGACGGCGTTCGGGGCGGCGGGCCAGGCGCAGGCGGCGCCGGCCCGGACGCGGAAGATACTGGTGGGCGATCAGGCGTCGCGGCGCATTCTGCTGCTCGATCCGCACAAGAAAGTGTGGGACCCGGTACGGGACCCGTCCTGTGTGCTGTGGTCGTACACGCCGGACGGGGACAGCCAGTTCGCGGACCTGGAGCCGGAGAAAAAGAGCTGGAATTTGGTGAGCGAGGTCAAGGGACGGCGCCTGGGAGGACGTACGTACGTCCTGACCACCGCCTCGTTCGGATTCGCTGCGGTGGTGGAATACCCCACGGGCAAGCGGTATTGGGGGCACACTCTCACCCGCGGCTCCAGCAAGCACAACCCGCACAGCATCGAACTGCTGCCGGACGGGAACGTCGCGGTGGCGGCGAGCACGGGCAACGAGATCCGTCTCTACGCCGCCTCGCAGGGGCCGCACAGCATGACCTTCGCGAAGGTCATGCTGGAGGACGCGCACGGGCTGCAGTGGGACGACGGGCTCAAGGTGCTGTGGGCCGTGGGCAAGAAGGAGTTGGTGGCGTACCGCGTCGGCGGTACGGCCGCGAAGCCCACCCTGACCAAGAGCTTCGCAGTGCCGCTGCCGAGCCCGAACGGACACGACCTCGGCCAGGTGGCGGCGGATACGGACCGGCTCTGGGTCACCAGCGGCTCCACCGTGTACCAGTACGTCAAGAGCACGCGATCCTTCCGTACGGACTACGCGGGGGCCAACCAGATCAACCGAGTCGGCGTCAAGGCGATCGGAGACGACCCGAGGACCGGACAGGTCCTCAGCACCGGCCCCGAGTCAGGACTGCCCCACTCGTGGTGGACCCAAAAGGTCACAGCCCACCGTCCGGACGCCACGTACACGCTGGTCAACGGCGGCATGTACAAGGCGCGCTGGTGGGTGGACTAGAGACTGGACACCCTCCAAGCGGCCCGGCCCGCAACCGTCAACGGTTGCGGGCCGGGCCCTTTCACTACGAGGACGCCCTCGGCAGGGATCAGCGCATCCAGTCGGGAGAGTCGACTCCCCAGAACTCGTTCAGGCTGAGGCAGGCAGACCGGGACTCGGGGCCCAGGTCGTCCCATACGGACCGCAGTTCGAACCCCCGGTCCGCTGCCATGAGCAGCGCCTCGAAGAATCCGGTGACCACGGCCGTGGCATCTTCCTCACTACCGGCGGTCTGGAGTCTTTCCAGAACACCCAGCGCCTGCCGCCGCTCCTGCGGATCCATCCCGGAGGCGTTCTCGGCGAACGCCCTCGCGATGTTGCCCAGGCGCATCGTCAGCGGGGGAACGTCGTCCTCGTCCGGCTCCACGGGGAGACCGAGCTCGTCGGTTTCGGGTTCGCCCCGCCACGAGTCGATTTCGGCCCGATCACTGGCCGCCAGCACATCACTGGCCGCCATGAGATCGCTCCACCACGGAGGTGTTGACATTACTTCCCCTTCAGTGCGTTCTGCAGATCCCGCAGAGTGTCTTGTGCTGCCTGGCGGTCGTAGTTGGCCGCGTTCTGGTTCTTCGGATTTTCCAGCCACTTCTTCAGAGCCCGGCTGTAGTCCTCCGCCTTCTGCGAGTGCGTCCGGCTGCCGACCTGCTTCCCGGTGGCCCTTTCGAATCGTACGGCCGCACCGGTGCTGCCATTGCCAACCTTGGCACCCGGTCGCCACAGGTCGTCCATCAGGTTCGCGAGTTCCTTGTTCTGGACGATCGGCTTTTCCATCTCACGCCGCAGCGTGTCCTTGTACAGGTCGTGGAAGTACCGGTTGCGGGCGAGCTCATTGAGGGGCTTCGACCCCTGCAGCCACTTCCAGCCGAGCTTCTTACCGAGCTTCTTTCCTGCGGGCCGGAACAGCTTCGAGATGCCGGAGCCGATACCCGACTCCAGGACGATCATGGCAGGCGGGACGTTCTCCAGCTGCTTGATCAGGTCTGGTCCGCACTTACCGCGGTTGTTCGCGTTGGAGAAGATGCTGTTGCTCTTCCAGGCGCAGTACCCGGCCAGCAGCATCGCGGGGGCCTGGTCACTGTCCTTGAAGGACCCGAGGTGGAGGCTGTCGGCGTTGTCGCCCATCCACTTGTCGAAGTCGGCGGCCAGCGCATCGCAGGAACCGGTGCCCAGCTTCTTGGGCAGCGGGACGCCGTTGAGGTAGCAGGTGCCGTCGAAGGAGAACAGGGACGAGCCGTTCTCGTAGTCCTGCAGCGTGTCGACCGTGCCGGCGCCTTCGCCACCGACCGGCTTGGCGTTCTCCTTGCGCCGTTCCTCTTCCTCCTTGCGCAGCTTTTCCACCGCGATCTTCTTCGCCTCGTCCGCGGCCTTGGCGGCCTCGTCGGCGTCCTTCTGCGCGGCGAGCGCGGACTGACGTGCCGATTCTGCCGAGGCGTAGGCCAGCTCCGCATACGTGCGGGCCTGCGCCGCCGAAGCGGACGCCTGGTTGGCGGAGTTGGTCGCGGCAGTCGCCGCATTGTTGGCGGTGGCCGCCGCCTGCTTGGCCTGACGGGCGGACTCGGCGGCCCGCGCGGCGGAGCGATCGGCGTCCTGTGCGGACTTCTTGGCCGAGTCGGCGTATCCCTTGGCCTCGCCGGCCGATGCCTTGGCCTGCTTGGCGTACTTGTCGGCCTCGGCGGCCGCCTTGCGGGCCCGCGCCGCGGCCTCGGCCGCCTTGGCGGCCTGTGCCGTGGCGTCGGCGGCCGAGCGCTGGGCGTTGGCGACCAGGTGGTTGACCTGGGCCACGTGGACCGCGGCGTCGTGGTCCTGCTTGGCGGCCTTGTACTGCACCTCCTGGACGAAGTCCCGCAGCATGAAGGTCGGGCCGTTCAGCGCCACCTCGGCGGCGGCCTTCACCCGGGGCCCGCCCTGGTTCATGATCGACAAGGTTTCGGCGCGGTCGTCTTCCTCACGGGCCGTGTACTGGCCGGTCTGGATGAAGTTCCGCAGGGCCTCGGTCGTGCCCGCGTCGATCGCGGCGCTGCCCGCCTTCTTGAGGGACTTGCCGCCGTCCTTCATCAGCTCCAGGGTCTGGACGCGGTAGTCGTCGATCTGAGTCGTGTGCTGACCAGTCGTCAGGAACTTCTCGATCTGCTCGGGAGAGCCGGACAGCGCCTCCACGGCGGCCTTCTTCACCGCCGGCTTGCCGTTGTCGGCGAGGTGGCCGACGCGGGCCCGGTTGTCCTGCTCCACCGCGAGCTGGCGGCCCGAGCGCAGCCACTGCTGTACGTCGGCGTCCGCTCCGGAAAGGGCGTCGGCAGCCGCTTCCTGAGTCCACGGTCCGCCCGCGGCCAGCAGGCGCATTGCGGCCCGGCGGCCCTTGGCCGTCGCGTCCTGGGCGCTGGTGCCCTCGGCGGTCGCCTCTTCGAGGAGCTTGTCGGTCTCCTTGTCCTGGCGCTCGGAGTCGGCCTCCTGCCAGGCCTCGGCCTGCTCGGCCTCCTTCTCCTTCTCTTTGAGGTCCTGGGCGTCCTGGATGGCCAGTGCCTTGTCGGACTCCAGCTCGGCGGCCTCGGCCTCGCGCGCGGTCTGCTCGACGTCATGGGCTTGCTTGGCCGCCTTGGTCGCCTCATTGGCGGCCTTCATGGCTTCCTTGGCGTGCGTGGTGGCCTTGTCCGCCCAGTCCTTGGCCTGGCCGGCGGCCTTGGCCGCGTCCTCGGCGGCCTTGGCGGCCGCTTCCGCGTGATCGGCCGCCTTGTTCGCCGCGCTGTGCGCCTCTCGTGCCGCCGATGCGGCCTTCTGGGCGAGCGACTCGGCACGGCTGGCGGCGGCGTTCGCGGTAGCAGCGGCGTTACGGGCCTTGGCCGCTGCGGCCTTGGCTCGGCGGGCCTCCGCCCCGGCGGTCTCCGAGTACGCGCCGGCCTCGGCGGCCGCCGTCGCCGCCGCAGCGGCGTTCGCACCGGCGTTGGCCGCGGCGCGTGCGGAGTTCACCGACTCGTTGACGGCGGTCAGCGCGTGCAGTGCGGCCTTCGCCGCGGTACGGGCACCGGCCGCCGCGTCGCGGGCGACCTGTGCGGCCTTACGGGCCGCCGAGGCGTCCCCCGCGTTCTTGGCCGCGGCGCTCGCGGACTCGTAGGCACGCTGGGCCGCCTGGCCCGCGGCCGCCGCGGCAGCTGCGGCCCTCGACGCCGCGGTCGCGGCCGTACGCGCCGCCGAAGTCGCCGTGTTCGCCGCCCGGATCGCGGTACGCGACGCCTGCGCGGCGCCGTCGGCCGCGTCCGCCGCCCGGCCCGCGGCGTTGGCCGCGCGCACGGAGTCCTTCTTGGCCTCCGCCGTCTCCTTGGCGGCCTTCTGCGCGGCCTTCTTGGCCTCCGCCGCCGCCTGCTCGGCCCGGGACGCCGCTTCCTTGGCCGCGTCCGTCTCCCGCTTGGCCCGCTTGCCCGCCTTCTCGGCGGCCTTGGCGAGCTGGGTGATGGTCATGGTTTCCTGGTCACGGGCGCGTGCCACGTCCTGCCCGTTTTCCAGGAAGTCCCGGATGTCCTCAGGCGAGCCGCTCATGGCCTCCTGAGCGGCCTTCTTCACCTCCGGGCCGCCGTCGCTCATGACCGAGAGAAGCTCGACGCGGTCGTCCTCTTCCTGGGCCTTGTACTGCCCCGAGGCGAGGAACTTCGCCAGTGCGTCGGGAGACCCGTCGTTCAGCGCCTTCTGCCCGGCGTCGCGCACCGCGCGCTCGCCGTTGTTCATGGCAGTGAGGACCGCGACTCGCTGGTCGTCGTCGAAGGGTGTCTTGTAGCCCGACTTGAGGAAGGTGGCCAGCGCCTCACCCGAGCCGTCGTCCAGCGCCTTCTGCGCGGCCTCGCGAACCCCCTTGCCGCTGGAGTTCAGCATCCGCAGGATCTTGAACCGGTTGTCCTCTTCGACGGCGATCTGCCGGCCCGTCTTGAGGAACTCCTGGACGTCCTGGTCCGAGCCGAGCAGAGCCCTCTCGGCGGCCGTCTTGACCCCGCGCTCTCCGGACCGCCACGCCTCGACCACCTGGCCACGGTCACTGACCGTCGGCTGCGTCTCGGTACCCGTCTCCGTGGGCGCCGCTGTCGCGGCCGATGTTCCCAGTACTCCGGTGAAGACCGCGAGTGCCGTGGTCACCGCTGCCACGGAGCGTGCGGTTCGTATCTTCGCCGCCCTGCGCGGCAAAGCCTTCTGTCTGTACATATCCCCTCAATGGTTTAACAGGCCCGCTAATAGGGCCCTTTGCGTGACGGCAGGTGTCACGATCGCGCATGATCTCACACCAAAAGGGGCATCTCGGCTCCCTCCGCTGCGCCAGGAGGGAGAGCGTCGTCCAGCATCACAAACGGGTATCAATGCCGCTGTCGACGCGCAAAGAAATATACGAAGTGTCCGGATAAGCGGTAGATGTGGCGGCACTGTTGGGTGTTCTCGGTCACTTCGGCGTACGCTGCGGCGCCCCACCCTCGACCGAACGGTGATTCCCTTGCTCACGCGTTCACGCCGCGTTTGAGCGCCGGCCCCAAGGCTGATCGCTGCCGGACGGCCGCCCGGCCGGGAAATTGCCCGCATCATTCTTGAGGGGAATTCGGGTCCGTTGTGCCGGCACGGTCCATGCGGGTGCAAGAAATGCGGGAACGTGCTTCGTTTGCCGCCTCCGGCCAGGACCTGGCGTCGGCGGGCGGCTTGTTCGGCGAGTTCAGGCTCGGCCGAGAGGTGGGTGACGATGTGTGCCAAAGCCCGTTTGATCGCGTCGATGAGCAGGCTCCGCCGCGTCTCGCGCGAGGCAGGGGGCTTCGCCCGCGGTGATTCGCGGGGGCGGCGCGTGACGAAATCGTGATGAGACGCAGGACACTTACCCCTGTTTTATGGACGGCGTCCTCAGGTGGTATCAATATCTGCGTCGGCCTAGGGAGGGGGGCAGTCAATGTGCCGTGGCGACAACAGCTACGGGGTGTCACAAATCTGGTTCCTTGCCGGGCGGGCCCGCATGCGCGGTGCCGCATGCGCGTTTTCTCAGAGCATGGACACACAGAGCAGGAATCTCATGAAGCTGTTTACCCGCACGCTGGCCGCCGGAGCAGTCATCGGTGCCACGCTGATTGCCGGTGCGAATGCCGCTGTCGCGGATGACATGCCGCCTATTGCGGTGGAGGACTTCACCTACCCGGGCGCGGACAAAATCTTCAAGGAGACCGGCCTCCTGCTCAAGCGCGGTGACGGGCACATCGTCTACACCCAGTGCGACGACCGGAGTGACCTGATCGAGGTCTACGCCCGTGACATGGGCAAGTTCTGCTTCAAGGTGAGCGGCAAGTCGGGCTACCTGAGCCTGGAGCTGCCCAAGGTCTACGGCGTCAAGGGCAACGATTACAAGGTCCGCGTCAACATGCGCCGCGAGGACAAGAAGGAAGTTTCCTTCGACGTCAACAAGAACACCTGGACCCCCGTCGGTGAGAGCGGCGACGAGCAGAAGCGCGACCACTTGCTGCTGGAAATCTTCGCCAGCAAGTAAGGGGAAACCGCGCCAGCGCGGCGTGGGGGTATGCGTCTGACCACCGCCCCGGTAGTTGCCGGGGCGGTGGCGGGCCGTCAAGACCATTGAATCCTGCAATGGCGAGGCCGTCGTGCCCGTTCCTCGCCAGGGCCGGGTACGGCTCCTGCCTGAGCTCGCCGAACCGGCCGCTGGTGTCACCCGGCGCCGATGTTCCGGTGACTCACTCCCATGAATTCGAAGAACAGATCGGGGAAGAATGTTCAGCCGACGTGCGCGAGCTGCGTGCCTAACGGGGATTCTCTCGGTGTCCGTTGCGGGCGGGGTACTGGCTGCCGCGCCGGCGCAGGCCGTGGTCGGTGACGCCGTGCAGGGCGGGAAGTACGACTTCACGGTTCGGCTCACCACCGGTGAGCACCAGCGGGGGTGCACGGGCGTTGCCCTCGACGAGCGCTGGGTGCTCACGGCTGCCAGTTGTTTCGTGGACAACCCGGCTGACGGAGTGAAGCTCGCCGCGGGGCGCCCCAAGACTGCGGCCGTCGTGACCATGGGGGCCTCGAACGAGATGGCGGGCGAGGTCAGTTACCTGGTGCCGCACAAGGACCGGGACCTGGTGCTGGCCGAGATCAGCCGCCCCAGCTCCGCGCTCGGCATCGTCAACTTCGCAACCCCGGTCGGTATCGGTGCCGCTCCCGTCCAGGGCGAGACCGTCAAGGTCCTGGGCTTCGGCCGGACCCAGGACGAGTGGGTTCCGGAGAAGGCGCACCGCGCCGACTTCGCCGTCGACGCGGTCGGCGACGGCGCGTTGAGCCTGTCCGGCAAGTCCGCCGGGGCCAGTGTCTGTGCGGGCGACACCGGCGGCCCCGTCCTGCGGGAGAAGGGTGGCAAGGCCGAGCTGGTCGGCATCAGCAGCCGGTCCTGGCAGGGCGGTTGCTGGGGCGTGGAGGAGACCCGTACGGGCGCCGTCAGCACGCGGGTGGACGACATCGCCGGCTGGATCCAGCAGACCCGCATCACACGGTGGGCCGGTCACTTCGGCGACCACGTCACCACGGCCGACTTCAACGGTGACGGCCGCACGGACGTCGCCGCCGTGACCGCGGACGGCTCGCTGCACGCGTACTTCACGGGCGTGGACGGCACATTGGAGTACGGCCGCAAGCTGATGCACGACGCCAGGTGGAAGGACGCGCAGCGGATCGTCGGCGGCGACTTCAACGGCGACGGCAGGGCCGATATCGCCACCGTAGTGCGCAACGGCTCCCTCTACCTCTACACGGGCACGGACGACGGCCGGCTCAAGGCCGCGGGCAAGATGGCGGGTGACCAGTCCTGGGGCAAGGCCAAGCACCTCGCCCGCTTCAAGGCCGACGGCTCCGGCCGCGACGGACTGGTGGCCGTCGCGAGCGACGGCGGGCTGTTCGCCCACCCCACCAAGGCGGACGGCACGCTGACCGGCAAGAAGCGCGAGCTGTGGCGCGACCGCACCTGGGGCGGCTTCAAGCACCTGGCCACGGGCGACTTCAACGGCGACGGCAAGGACGACGTAGCGGCCGTCAACGGCTCGGGGAGCCTGTACCTGTACCCGGGCAACGCCAAGGGCACCCTGGACGACCGCAAGAGCATGTCGGGCGAGAAGACCTGGGGCTCGATGCAGGCCGTCCTGGGCGGTGACTTCGACGGCGACGGCAAGGCCGACGTCCTGCGCCGCTGGGGCGGGGAGCGGACGGCCGCGACCATGGCGGCCCGGGCCGCTCTCATGGCGGAAGCCGCCGCGAAGGGCGAGCCCTTCCCCACCGAGGAGATGCGCCGGTACGCGGGCAACGGCAAGGGCGCTGTCGCCGACAGCGGTTCCGTGTGGCCCGCCGGGGTTCCCCTGTTCAAGTGATCGCGGTTCCAAGTAACCGCGACGCGTCCGGCTCTCCCGCCCCTCGCGGCGGGAGAGCCGGATCGCTACGCGTGGCTTGTCGCATTCAAGTCACGCGGAATTTCCCTGTATTCAATACGAATGATTCGACACGAAGAGGACAAGCATGAGTGGCAAGCGCTCACGCACCGCGTGCGTAACGGGAATTCTCTCGACCTCCGTCGTGGCCGGTGTACTGGCCGCAGCCCCGGCGCAGGCCGTGGTCGGCGATGCGGTCAAGGACGGGTCGTACACCTTCCTGGCCAAGGTCAACATCGGTGACGGCAAGCGCGCCTGCACCGGCACCCTGGTCGATGAGCAGTGGGTGCTCACCGCCGCGAGCTGTTTCGCGGACCACCCGGGCGACGGCTCCAAGGTTCCCGCGGGGAAGCCGAAGGACCGTACGACGGTGACCGTGGGCGGCAGCACGGCCTCGGTCGACCAGCTCGTTCCGCACGCGGACCGCGACCTGGTGATGGCCCGGATCGGCCGTTCTTCGCTCGGCTCCGCCACGCCGATCACCGTCGGCACCACCGCGCCCTCCCAGGGCGAGCAGCTGCTCGGTGCCGGTTTCGGCCGCACCAAGGACGAGTGGGTGCCGGAGAAGGCGCACTCCGGTGCCTTCACCGTCGACGCGGTCAAGGACGGCGCGTTCGACGCCACCGGCAAGGACAGCAGTTTCTGCAAGGGCGACACCGGCGCCCCGGTCTTCCGCGCGAAGGGCGACGGCTTCGAGCTGGTCGGCGTCAACAACCGCTCCTGGCAGGGTGGTTGCTTCGCCGAGGACGAGACCCGTACGGGTTCCGTCAACACCCGCGTGGACGACATCGGCAGCTGGATCCAGCAGACCCGGGTCATGACCAAGGCCGGCCACGTCAAGGAGAACTTCCTGGCCACGGCCGACTTCAACGGTGACGGCCGTACCGATGTCGCCGCCATCCACCACGACGGCACCCTGCACGCGTACTACACGCAGCCGGACGGCACGCTGGGCTACGGTCGCTCGCTGTGGCACGACACGACCTGGAAGACCGTCAAGAAGATCGTCGGCGGTGACTTCAACGGCGACGGCAAGGGCGACCTCATGGTCCTCGGGGCCAACGACAACCTCTACTTCTACGAGGGCGACAACCAGGGGCACCTCAAGGCCCGCAAGCAGGCGTGGCACGACACGTCCTGGAAGACGATGAAGCACTTCGCCCGCTACAAGGCCGAAGGCGCCGACCGGGACGGGCTGATCGCCGTCTGGGGCGACGGCGGGCTCTTCAGCTACGTGACCAAGGCGGACGGCACGCTGTCCGGCCAGAAGCAGGAGATGTGGCGCGACCGTACCTGGGGCGGCAAGCAGCACCTGGCCACCGGTGACTTCAACGGTGACGGCAAGGACGACATCGCCACCACCGCGCGCGACGGCCAGCTGCACCTGTACGCAGGCAACGGCAAGGGCTCCTTCGACGGCGCCAAGAGCATGTGGCCGGACAAGACCTGGGGCGGCATGTGGGCCATCCTGGGCGGCGACGTCAACGGCGACGGCAAGGCCGACCTGATCGGCCGCTCGGCGGCGGCGAACCTGTCGCCCGCCGAGAAGGCCAAGGAGGCCGCGAACGAGGCGGCCCGTGCTGCCGCCGGCCTTCCCCCGCGCGCCTACGAGACGCGCTGGTACGCGGGCAACGGCAAGGGCGCCCTCGCCGACGGCCGCTCCATGTGGCCCGCCGGCGTCGCGATCCGCAAGTAGGTCATCGCTCCGCAGGGCGTCCGTCCTGGACGTCCGTCGCGGATGGACAGCACCACCGCCCGCTGGTCCCCGTTCCTCAGGAGCGGGGGCCAACGCGCATGCGGTACTAGGCTGAAACGATGACCTCTTTGCCGGAAGACCCGTCGTCGCTGTTCAGTGAGGACGACCGCGACATGGCCGTGCAGCGTGTGCAGGAGGCGTACGCCGCAGGGCATCTCTCGCACGAGGAGATGGACGACATCCTGCACCGGGTGCTCGCCGCCAAGACGCACGGTGAACTGGTGCCGGTGCTGGGCTCGTTGCCGCAGGAGAAGGCGGGCAAGACGTCCACGATTGCCGCCGCCGGTGGGCGGATCAAGCGGCGTGGTGCGTGGCGGGTGCCTCGGGTCCTGAAGGTCGAGTCCGCGTACGGGAGGGTGTATCTGGACCTGTCCCGGGCGGTCATCGAGCATCCGGTGGTGGACATCGAGCTGCAGCTGGGCACCGGCAAGGCCATGATCACGGTGCCTCGTGACGCGGTCGTCGACTTCGAGGATGTGCACACCGAGTGGAAGGACACGCATTACAAGGCCCGGGAGCGCTCCCGCCCCGGCGGGCCGACGATACGGATCTCCGGGACCATGGGGTTCGGGCGGTTGAAGATCCGTCATGCGCGGCGTTGAGCCCCGCGAGCACACTTCCAGAATTGCGTAGTGCCCGCAGGCCCGTGGCCGGGGCCCGTGGGAAAGGGCCTCCGGCCGCGGCGCCGGGCGGAGTTGAGATGCGGGCAGGCTCAGGCCAGGGGGTCGGCGACGAGCTGGATGACGTCGGCGGGGCCCGCACGGAACGCCGGGCTGGCGGCGTCGGCCTCGATCATGTGCGGGGTGGCGTCGTGGGCGGCGAGGGCCTCCTTCGACGCCCAGCGCTCGATGAGTACGAAGCGGTCGGGGTCACCGCTCACCTGGTGCATGTCGTACTGCAGGCAGCCCTCTTCGGCGCGCACGATCGGCGCGAGACGCTCGTAGGCGTCGATCTGCTCCTGGCCGCGGCCGGGCTGCGTGGTGATGAGGATGACGAGCTGTATCGGCTGGGGCATTTCTTGTTTCCTATCTTCTTGCGTGAACAGGCGATGCGCTCCGTTGTTACTGGAGCGCCGGTTTCTAGGTGTGGATACGCAGCACCCGGCGGACGCCGCGGACGTGGTCGAGTTCGCGCAGCTCGTTCAGTGCGCTGTCCAGGGCGTGTTCCGGTGCCGGGAAGGTGATGAAGACGACGCGCGCCTGAAGTTCCGATGCGCGCTGGTCCACCTTGCGGATCGATACGCCGTGGCGTCCGAATACCCCCGTCACTTCGGACAGGACGCCGGGCGCCTCGTCGACGTCGGCCCGGACGTAATAGGAGTGCACGAGCTCTCGCGCGGGCCGTATGCCTGCCGGTGAGCCGACCGGGACGTGCCGGTGTGTGCCGCGGAGCAGTTGGTCGGCTGCGCTGACGACGTCGCCCAGGATGGCCGAGGCCGAGGGGCGGGGGCCCGCGCCGTGGCCGTAGAACATGAGCTCGCCGGCGGCCGAGGTGGTGATGTAGACCGCGTTGAAACTGTCGCGGACGCTCGCCAGCGGGTGGTCGGCGGCGACCAGGGCGGGGAAGACCTGGGCGCCTATTGCTGCTGTGCTGCCGACGCCGTCGGTGTCGTCCGGGGCGTCGGCGTCGTCGGTGAACCGCTCGGCCACGGCGAGGAGTTTGATGACGAATCCGAACTGGGCGGCCAGTTCGAAGTCCTCCCGGTCGAGCCCGACGATGCCCTCCCGGCCGACGCCGGCGGCCGGGACCGCCTGGTTGAAGGCCAGGGAGGCGAGGATCGCGATCTTGGATGCCGCGTCGGCGCCTTCGATGTCGGCGGCCGCATCGGGCTCCGCGTACCCCAGCTCCTGGGCCTTGGCGAGCGCCTGGCCGAAGTCCAGGCCGTCGCTCATCATGCGGGTGAGCATGAAATTGGTGGTCCCGTTGATGATGCCGACCACGCGCCGTACGTCCTCGGCGAGGAGCGACTCGCGGATGGGGCGCAGAATCGGCACCGCCGCCACCGCGGCGGCTTCGAAGAAGAGGTCGACCTGCGCTTCGCCGGCCGCGGCGTACAGCTCCGGGCCCTCGCTCGCGATCAGCTCCTTGTTGGCGGTCACCACCGATTTGCCGGAACTCAGCGCCGTCCGCACCAGTTCGCCGGCCGGCGATGTGCCGCCGATCAGCTCGACCACGACGTCGATGTCGTCGGCCTTGACCACGTCGTGGACATCGCCGGTGAACAGCTTCGGGTCGAGTCGGGCCGAACGCGGCTTGTGCGGATCGCGCACGGCTATGCGTACGAGGTCGAGGGTGATTCCCGTGACGTCCTGGACCGCGGCCCGCCGCTCGATGAGCAGTTCGGCAAAGGACTCTCCGACCGTTCCGCACCCGAGCAGACCGATTCTGACGTGCTTTCCCATAAGTGGTCCTAGTGCGAAAGGTGGGTTCCGAAGCTGCGCCGGTAGTAGACAAGCGGGGCCATGCCCTCGACGTCCTCCGCCTCGGCGATGTCCACGCGCCCGAGCACGATGACGTGGTCCCCGCCGTCCACCAGATCGTCCACGCTCGACGCTATCCACGCCGAGGTCCGGGCGATGCGCGGAACGCCGTGGTCGATGCTCCAGGACGTTCCGTAGAACTTGTCGAGGGTGCTTTTCGAGGCGAACGCCATTGCCAGGTCGGCCTGGTCGGCGCTGAGCACATTGAGGCCGAAACGGCCGGACTCGCGGATCACGTCGAGCGTTCTGGACTTGCGGTCCAGGCTGACCATGACCATCGCCGGGGTGATCGAGAGCGAGGCGAACGCGCTGACGGTCGCCCCGCACGGAGCGCCGCCCTCAGGCATGGCCGTCACGATCGAGACGGGCGTGGCCACACAGGCCATGACGTCCTTGAAGGCGTCCTGCAATGTGGGGTGAGTGGTGTTCATCGATTCTGCCTGTTCCGATCCGCAAGTGTGTGGTCCGCAAGGTTCATCTCCAGGCCGAATCCAAGCCCGGGGAGCTCGTCGACGAACCACGATGTGAGAAGCGCGGGGTACGCGTCGGATGCGAGCACTTCTTCCAGCGCCGCGTCGACGGCACGGACGAATTCCTGATCGTTTCGCCTCATCATGAATCCGTAGGATTCCCCGCCGAGTCGCATGTCCAGCACCGTGATTCCCTCGTGCGCCGTGCCGCCACGGAGCAGTGACCCAAGGATCACTTCGTCCGCCACCATGGCCCCGATGTCCGGGTCGTTGAGGAAGGCGTCCCTGGCCGCGCCGATGGAGTCCACGCCGACGAAGGTGTACGGGAATTCCAGGTCGGTGCGGCTGTCGAGCGCGGCCTGGCTGGTCGACCCCTGGATGCCGACGACCCGCGGTCCGCCCGCCGCCGTGAGCGCGCCGGGCTTGACCGCGATCCGGTGGGAGGTGTGGAAGATCGGCCTGCTGAACGCGCAGCGCAGCAGCCGCTCTTGTGTGATCGTCGTCGACCCGCACTCGATGTCGATGCGGCCCTCGGCCAGCAGCCCCTCCCGCGTGGAGGACGTGACCTCGACGGCCTCCAGAGGCGGCATCGCGTCCGCACCGCCGAAGACTTCGGCGAGGACCAGCCGCGCCAGGTCGACGGAGTAGCCCACGGGGGCGAACTCCGCGGTGGGCGCGTAGGAGAAGGGCGGGGTGTTGCGCTGGAGGCCGACGCGGATGCGCGTACGGTCATGTGCACTACTGAACAACGGTCGCCACCCTGTCTGTCGAGTCCTGGGCCGCGAGCTCCCTGGCGAGCCCGAGCAGCGGTGCGGGATCCGCCAGGAGGTACATGTGCCCGCCGGATACCGTCAGTTGGGAGAAGTGACGGGTGGTCAGCGACGCCCAGCCGGCCATCGCCTGCGGCGTCACCAGGTGGTCCTGGTCGGCCGAGACGCAGTACAGGTCGACCGGGAGCGGCCGCGGTGCCAGTGAGGGCAACTCCCGTGACATCCATGCCAGATCGGCGGCGCGGACGTCCGAGTGGAAGGCGTCGGCGGCACTCGTCACGGCCTGGCCGAGGCCCCTTCCCGCGTCCGTGGCGCCCGCCCGCCGCACCTCCCGCAGCGGCCACTCGCCGATGCGGGAGGTGTACGGAGGCGGTGCCTGGGCCGACAGGACCACCCGCACGCGGCGCCGGTAGACGGCCCAGATCGCGTCGGCGACCGCCCAGGCGAGGGCTGCGCCCATGCTGTGGCCGAGGAGTACGAGGTCGTCGTACGGCAGCTCGCACAGACCCTGGGCGATCTCCAGGGCGAGGTCGCCGAGGCGGTCGGTGAGGGGTTCGGCGGTGCGGTCCTCACGTCCTTTGAGCTGGACCAGCACCACGTCCGCGTGGGCGGCGAGCTGCCGCGCCCATCCGTGGTACGCGGACGTGCCCGCGCCCGCGTGCGGGAAGCAGACGAGCGCGTTGCGGTGGCCGGGGCCGTAGGACCGCAGCAGTCGCGTATCGGTGGGGCGGACCTGTCGGCCCATCAGGTGCCGGCCCGGGTCTCGGACCGTTCATGACCCGGTACGGTGACGGGGCTGATCCCGGTGCGGTACTGCGCGGCCAACTCCCGGTATTCCACGGCGGTTTCGTCCAGGACCGCCACATCGCTGTCGCTCAGCGTCATCAGGACGGATGCGGGGTTGCCCGCGATGAGGGCCCGCGGCGGGTAGACGGGCCCGGCGCTGAGCACCACGCCCGCGGACACCCGGGAACTCGCCCCGACGCAGACCCCGTTCAGCAGGGTGGCGCCGATGCCGACGACCGTTCCGGCGCCGACCGAGCAGCCGTGCAGCACCGCGCTGTGGGCGACCGTGACGTTCTCCGCGATGGTCAGCGGGTAGTCGGGGTCCGAGTGCAGCATCGCGTGGTCCTGGACGTTGGAGCCCCGGCCGATGCGGACCGGTCCCTTGTCCCCGCGGATGGTCACGCCCGGCCACAGGCTGACGTCCGCCTCGATCTCGACGTCGCCGATCACCACGACGTTGTCGAACGCGTAGACGCTCGGGTGGATGCGCGGCCGTATGCCCTGGAAGCTGTAGGTCTTCATGGGTCAGGCTCCCTTCTGCAGCAGCGGCGCGAGCCGGGCGAGGCTCGCCAGTACGTCGTCCTTGGACAGCCCGAAGTCGACGAGGCAGGCGACCTCGTTCACGCCCATCGAGCGGAAGTTCTCCAGCGTGGTACGGGCCCGGTCGGCGTCGCCGATGAGCGAGCTGGTGGAGACGTACCGCTGGAAGACCATCTCCAGGAATTCCTCCCGGTCGGCATCGAGGTTCTGCAGGGTCTGGGCCTTGTCCTGCGACTCGCTCTGCCCCGAGGTCGCGTGCTGGGTGACGAAGGACCCCAGGTACTCGATCATGGCGGGGCGGACGCGTGCCACGGCCTCGTCCGCGTTTTCTCCGACATAGGTGTGCAGCATCAGCGATACGACACCGAGGTCGGGGTCGAGCCCCACCCGGGCGCGCGCCTCGCGGTAGATCTCGATGCGCTTGTGGAGTTCGGCGGGGCCGAAGTTGATGAGCGCCGTCAGGACGTTGAGGCCGTTCTCCCCGGCGAACCGCCAGGAGTCCTCGTTCTTGGACGAGGTCAGCCAGAGGGGGAGCTCCGGCTGCACGGGCCGGGGGAAGGTCAGGATGTCGTGCTTCTCGCCCAGGGCGTCCGTCCGCTCGACGGCGTTGCCGCGCCACAGGCTCAGCAGCTGCTCGCGCGACTCGTTGAGCAGCTGTCCCCGGGTCTCGAATCCGTCGGGGTTGAGGACGAAGTCCCGCGCGTGCCAGCCGGGCGCCACCGCGAGGTCCACGCGCCCGCCCGACAGGTTGTCGACCAGCGCCCATTCCTCCGCCACCCGCAGGACGTTGTGCAGGGGCAGGTTCACGCTGCCCGACCGGATCCGCACGTTCTTGGTGAGCACGGCCAGGGCCGCGCCCAGGACCGCCGGGTTGGGGTAGGCGCCGCCGACCTCGGTGAAGTGCCGCTCCGGAGTCCAGATCGCGCTGAATCCGGCGCCGTCGATGAAGCGGGAGACCTCCAGCAGGAGATCGTAGGGGTCGCTGTCGCCGCTCAGCCCCGAGAAGAAGATGACGCCCAGGTCGGGGAGGGTGGCGGGGGAGGCGGGCTGCTCGGTGCGGGGTTCGGGCGCGGGTGTGCCCGCGCTGCCCGCTTTGAGCTTCGCCTTCAGCTTCGCCAGCTGACCGGCCTCAAGGAAGGAATTCTCAGACATGGGCCGGCTCCTCGAGCAACAGTGCCTTGATGACGTGGGTGGCTGCCGAGACCGAGCTGTTCTCGTAGAAGTCCCGGACGGAGAAGTCCAGTTCGAACGTCTCGCGCAGCTTGTTGATCAGCTGGATCGCCATGAGCGAGTTGCCGCCGAGCTCGAAGAACTCGCGGTCGTGGTCGGAGGCCGAGGCGCCGAGGAAGCTCTCGAAGATGCCGCCGACGATCCGCCGGATCTCTTCCGTGGCCTCGTCGATGCCGCCGTCCGACGCCGCCCGCGGCGCGGTGTCGGCCTGAGCGCTGTGCACGGCGGGCTCGGCGGTGCCCGGCTGCGCGGGCTCGGCCGCGTCCCGCCGCTCACCGGCGCTTGGGCTCTCGACCGAGCCGAAACCGAGCGTCGGCTCCACCCAGTGGACGTGCCGCTCGAACGCGTACGTGGGCAGGGACGTCATCCGGGCGGCGCTCGCATAGCCCTCAAGGGGTACGTCGGGGTCGGCGGCCCAGCCCAGCGCGACGGCGTCCGCGAACGCCTCGTCCTCGTGCTCCCGCTCACCCAGCGCCTGGCTGAGTTCGAGGGTCGCGGAGGCCTCGGAGCCGAAGGTGGCACGTACCAGGTTGCTGATCGACCGGCCGGAGCCGATCTCGATGAACCGGGTCACGCCCAACTCCCGCAGCGTGTCGACCGATTCGGTGAAGTTGACCGTGCGCAGCAGGTGGTCCGCCCAGTAGTGCGGGCTCCTGGCCTCGTACTCCGTGAGCAGCCGGCCGGTGATGTTCGACACCAGCGCAATGCGCGGCGCCCGGAAGGTGACGGTCTTCAGGAACTCGCGGAACGCCTCGGCGGCGTCCTGCATGAGCGGCGAGTGGAACGCGTGTGATGTCGCCAGGCGCTGGTGCTGGATGCCCGCTTCGGCGGCGCGCGCGGCGGCCGTCTCGATGGCCTCGTGGGTGCCGGACAGTACGTACTGCCGGGGGGAGTTGGTCGCCGCGATGACCAGGGAGCCGCCGTCCAGCAGGTCCGCGAACGGTTCGAGGGCGGCGACGGCGAGCATCGCCCCGCCGGGGCAGCTGCCCATGAGCCGGGCCCGCGTCGCGACGAGTTCGGCCGCGGAGCGCAGGTCGAAGACGCCTGCGACGGTCGCGGCGACGATCTCGCCGAGGCTGTGCCCGAAGACGTACCGGGGCCGGACGCCGGAGTCGATGAGCGCCGTCGCCAGCGCGTACTCGACGGCGAACAGGAGCGGCTGCGCCACGGAGGTGTCGATGCCCTCGACCTGGCCGTCGGGGCCGAGGTGGGCCCGTACGTCGAAGTCCGTGTGCGCGTTGACCGCGTCGATCGCCTCGTCGAGCCGGCGGGCGAAGTGCTTGTTCTTCGCGGCGAGTACGGCGCCCATGGCCGGGCGCTGCGTCCCCTGGCCCGCGAAGGCGAAGGCGATCTCGTTCGCGCCTGCCGCGGCTCCCCGGTGGTAGCGCTCGGCCTTCAGCCGGGCGATCGCCTCGGCCCGGTCGGCCACGGCCAGCGACCCGCGGTAGGGGTGCTGCGTCCTGCCTGCGCGCAGCGTGTACGCGTACTGGGCCAGCGAGGCGTCCGGGTCGGCGGCGAGGTGCCGGGCCAAGGCGTCCGCCTGGCGGCGCAGGGCCTCTTCGGAGCGTGCCGAGAAGGTGAGGATGCTCGGGCCGTCGGCGGGCCCGGCGGGCTGTGCCGGGGCCTGCTCGAAGCTCTTGAGGATGACGTGGCTGTTGGTGCCGCCCATGCCGAAGGCGCTGACCCCGGCCCAATTCTCGGTGTCGCCCTCCAGCGCCCGGCCCTCGGTGGTCACGAAGTACCGTGAACCGTCCAGTTCGAGCGCCGGGTTGACCTCACCGACGTTGATGGTCGGCGGCACGTACTTGTGCTTGAGGACCAGAGCCGCCTTGATCAGGCCGATGATGCCCGCGGCGATGTTGAGGTGTCCGAAGTTGCCCTTGAGCGAGCCGATGCCGCAGGGCGCGCCGTCGTAGCCGTACGCCTGCTTGATCGCTTCGATCTCGATGGGGTCGCCGAGCGCCGTCCCCGTGCCGTGCGCCTCGATGTAGGTGATGTCGCTCTGCTTGGCGCCCGAGATCTGCAGGGCGTCGCTCAACACCCCGACCTGGCCGGACACGCTCGGAGCGGTGAAACTCACCTTCTCCGCACCGTCGTTGTTCACCGCGGAGGCGGCGATGACCGCGTGCACCTCGTCACCGTCGGCGATCGCGTCGCGCAGCCGCTTGAGCAGGACGAGCCCGAGGCCGTTGGTGAACAGCGTGCCGTTGGCACCGGCGTCGAACGGCCGGCAGACACCGTCCGGGGACAGCACGCCACCGACCTGGTACCGGTAGCCGGACTCCTGCGGAACGCGGACGTACACCGCGCCGGCGATGGCCGCGTCGCACTCGTCCAGCAGCAGGCTCTGCACGGCCGAGTGGACGGCCACCAGACCGGTCGAGCAGGCGGTCTGCACGTTCACGCTGGGCCCGCGCAGGTTGAGCTTGTAGGAGATCCGGGTGGCCAGGAAGTCCTTGTCGTTGCCGTGGCGCACGACCATCTCGCCGAGCGACTCGACCAGGTCGGGGCGGCGCAGGGCGCCGAAGAGGTAGGTGCTCATGCCCGAGCCCGCGAAGACGCCGATGCGCTGCTGGGTGCGGTGCGGATCGATGTTGGCCCGCTCCAGGAGCGAGACCGACGACTCCAGCATGAGGCGCTGCTGGACGTCGAGGATGTCCGCCTCGCGCGCGGAGTAGCCGAAGTACGTGGAGTCGAACTCGGCGACGCCCTCCAGGACCCCGGCCCGCTTCACGTAGTCCGTACGCGAGCGCTGGTCCGCCGGCACCCCGGCCGCCGCGACCTCCTCGTCGGTGAGGTCCCGAATGGCGCTCTCGCCGTCCACCAGCTTCTGCCAGAACTCCTCGACGCTGCCGGCCTGCGGCAGTCGGCAGTCCATCGAGACGATCGCGATCAGCTCGTCTTCACTTTCCATGTTCATCCTTAGTCGGTGCCGTTCAAAGGCAGTTGCTGGTGCCGTTGGAGGCAGGTGCTAGAGCTGACGGGTGCGCCTGGCGGACAGGACGCGGCTGCGCGCGGCCCGGCCCGCGGTCGCCGTGGTGCTGGGCGCGCGGTCGTGCGGCTTCTCGGCCAGGGATTCCAGGAATCGCCGCTGCGCGGTGAAGGAGGCGTGCTCGAAGAGGCGGACGAGCGGGAAGCGGACGCCGAACTCGCTCTGGATCTGGGCGTGGAGCACGACGATGGTCAACGAGGTGCCGCCCACGTCGAAGAAGTTCGACTCGCGGTCGGCCAGGGACCCCGCGCCGCCTGCGGCCACGGAGAGCCAGACGCGCTCCAGGCGCTCGGCCACCGTCCCGGTCCGGGGACCGGCCGTGCTGTCGAGGGCGGCGCGCCGGGCGCGCTCCTCGATGTGGCGGCGCGCGGCCTCGGAGAGCGCCTTGCGGTCGGCCTTGCCGTTGGGGAGCTTCGGCAGCTCGGGCAGGAAGAGGAACGCCGAGGGGAGCATGGCGCTCATCAGGCGCTCGCCCAGGTAGTCGCGCAGTTGCCGCTCGGCGCTCGCATCGCCCTCCACGACCGCGACGATGACCTTGGTGAAGCGGTCTTCCTGCGCGCAGACGAAGGCGTCGCGGACGCTGGGGTGCGACTGGATGGCGGACCGCACCTCCTGCAGTTCGATCCGGACACCCGCGATCTTGATCTGGTCGTCCGCCCGCCCGAGGACCTCCAGGCCGCCGTCCGTACCGCGGCGTCCGAGGTCCCCCGTCGGGTAGGCGGTGACGCTCTCCCCGTCGATGCTGATCTCGACGAACGGCGAGACGAGCCGGCCGTCGACCAGGTAGCCGTGCGCGGGATGGTCCGCGGCGATGTAGATCTGACCGGAGACACCGGCGTCGCACTGCTTGCCGTTCTCGTCCAGTACGTGGCTGCGCGACCCGGGGCGGTTGGTGCCCACCTGCTGGATGCCGGCGGCCGGACGCTGCGGGACCCGGTAGAAGTGCTGGGCCAGCGTCGTCTCGGTCGGGCCGTAGAGATTCACCACGTGGCAGCTGGGGAAGAGCTCCTGCCAGCTGCTCACCAGGGCGCCGTCCAGCGGCTCGCCCGCGAAGAAGGACAGCCGGACGGCCGGCAGCGGCTCGCCCTCCGCGAGCCCGGACAGCCATACCTTGCCGAGCGAGGGGACGAGGTGGAAGCCCGTGATCTCCTTGCTCCGCAGGAACTCCCGCACGGCGGCCGTGTCGAGATGCTGCTGGTCCGGAATGCACAGCGTGGCGCCCGAGATCAGCGGCATCAGCGCGTCCCGGAACCAGACGTCGAAGGAGAGGTGGGTGAGGTGCGCGAACCGGTCGTGCGGGCCGATGCCGAATTCCTCGGACTGCCACTGCAGGAACTGGGCCAGGCCCATGTGGCTGCCGATGATCGCCTTGGGCTTGCCGGTGGAGCCGGAGGTGAAGGCGATATAGGCGTAGTCCTCGTCGTCGAGGTCCGCGGCCGGTGCGCCCTCGGGAGCCGGCCGCAGCGTGACCCGGTTTCCGTTCGCGCACTCGACACTCGCCCGGGCGGGACCGCAGCCGAGCATGGTCTCCCGCCGTGCCGGGGGCAGCGTGTCGTCGACGAGCATGACGATCGCGCCGGACAGCCATACGCCGAGGACGGCCACGATCACCGCGGCGCTGCGGCGGCCCTGGACGCCGACGACGTCGCCGCGGCCGATGCCCTGCGCGGTCAGCTCGTCGGCCACCTTCCGGGCCCGCGACAACAGCTCGGAGAAGGAGATCGACTCGGCGTCCGAGGTGATCGCGGTCGCGTCAGCGAATTTCTCACACGCTCGCAGCAAAAGGGTGTCGACCGCTTGCACGGATCTTTTCTCCATCAGTTGAGGCTTTGCTCACCGACCTGTATCGGGTGAGCGTTTGTTGACTGCGCCCTGGGCGATATGTGTGACGGATACGGCTCTGCCGTCCGGTCGGTGATCGCGAAATCGTAGACGGGCAGCAGAGTGCATCTGCTTCGCCCGCACATCAGGGGAATGCGGAAAGTGCACCGGCGGTGTGCGTATTTTCCTGCCGCGGATTCCTCCGCGGCTTCTGGCTTCGATGCTTCCAGTGGAAATCGATCAGCGTCAAGCGGCAAAATTTTGCCGCTCGCATGCGAGGGACATTACCCCCGCATACCGTTGATTCTGAATCCACTTGCCTGCAAGTGGGGCAGTTCGGGCAAGTGGCACAGCGGGCTCTCGATGCCACGGACGGGGCTCCGCGGCCGCCAAGCGGCAAAATTTTGCCGGTCGTTCTCCACCCCGGGCGGCCGCGCCCCCTGCGTTTCGACAAAACCCCAGGTAGTCGTGCCGGAGATCACATTGCGCGCCCCTGGGCGGCCGGTAGCATGCGGTCGAACCGCGATGGTCTTGCTTGATCGGGCCGCTACATTTCCCGTGCCCGTGAGTGATGCACAGAGAGGCGTTTCCAGGTGGTGCACCACGCCGCGAGGCTCCCGGATTTGTTGCGTACTTGGCGAGCCGCAGCAGGAAATCAATTGCAGCGGGGCAAGCCGCTGCCGCAGAAGGAAGTCGCTCAGCGCATGGCGGTGAGTGAGCGCTGGTATCGCAATCTGGAGAGCGATGCGGGCGTACCGCTCACTCCCGAAGTGCTGGTGGGGCTCTGCTCCGCGCTGTCGCTCGGCCCCGATGAGCGCTTGGCCCTGTACCGGCATGTGCACGGTGATGCCGGCCTGGTCGAGGCCCGGCGCGAGGGCGACGAAGAAGTCCACGGTGCCTTTGCGCAATTGTTCGCCGCCCAGGAGCAGTTTCCCGCCTACCTCGTCGACCACGCGTGGAACCTTCTCAACCACACCGCGACCATGGCGACGTGGTTTCCATGGGTCGGGGAGCCCGGAGCCAATCTCATGCGGTGGGTCCTTCTCGCGCCCGCGGCACGGGAACAGATCGTGGACTGGCCCGGGCACGCGGTCACGTATCTCGGCCTGCTGCGCTTCGCGCTGGTGACGCGCCGTCATGACCAGCAGCTCGGCGCGCTGCTCGACGAGGTGCTCGACGACCAAGAGTGCCGAAGACTCTGGGACCGCGATCCCCAGGTCATCGCCTATCGGCAGGGGCACCGATTCAGGCTGCGCCTTCCGCATGTCGCGGCGCAGGACATCACCGTCACCTCACAGGTTCTGCTGCCTGCCTACCGGCAGGAGTTCCGTTACGTTCTGCTGCTGCCGACGCCCGAGTCCGTGCCCGCATCTGTCCCCGCAACTGCGCCCGTACCTGCGTCCGCGCCCGTGACCAGCCAGGTCCGGTAACGCATACGTGGCTCTCGTCCGGCGCGGCGTTCGTATGGCGTGCGCCGCGCCGCGCTGGACGAACGGCCAGGCACAAAGCGCCAGTTGAGGCCGGAGAGCCGATGACCGGCTGTCCGGCGGGCGGCGGACGACGGCAGGGCCTGCTCACCGATCTGCTCAACCCGAAGGGTCATCCTCAGTGCCAACTCCATCCCATCCCCCTTCCAGCGCCCCCCACCCGATGACGAGCTCCAGGAGGACGCAATCGTGAGCCGACGCAAGGGAGCGACAGCGGCGGACGGCGATGCCGGATCCGCGGGCACCGTGGACGGCCGCGCGATCGCCGCGGCCTCCGTCACCGTGGTGCTGTGGGCATCGTCGTTCATCGCGATCCGCAGTTCCGCCGAGCACTTCGGTCCGGGCGCGCTCGCCCTCGGCAGGCTGCTGGTGGCATCCGTCGTGCTGGGCGTCATCCTGCTGGTCCGGCGCGGTGGATTCCCGCCCCGCGAGGCCTGGCCGGGCATCGCCGCCTCGGGAATCCTGTGGTTCGGCGCGTACATGGTCGCGTTGAACTGGGGCGAGCGCGAGGTGGACGCCGGAACGGCCTCCATGATCGTCAACGTCGGGCCGATCCTGATGGCGCTGCTGGGCGGGTGGCTGCTCAAGGAGGGGTTCCCGCCCAAGCTGATGGCCGGCATGGCGGTGTCGCTGGCCGGGGCCGTGGTGGTCGGGCTGTCCACGTCCGGTGAGGGAGGGTCCTCGCTCGTCGGCGTACTGCTGTGCCTGGTCGCGGCGGTGGTGTACGCGGTGGGTGTGGTGCTGCAGAAGCCGACCTTGAAGCATGCCACGCCGCTGCAGGTGACGACGTTCGGTGCGCTCGTCGGAGCGGTGGCATGCCTGCCGTTCGTCGGCCAGTTGGTGACACAGGTGGGCCAGGCTCCCGTGTCGGCGACGTTGCAGATGGTGTACCTGGGCGTCTTCCCGACGGCCCTCGCGTTCAGCACGTGGGCCTACGCCGTGTCCCGTACCACCGCAGGGAAGATGGGTGCCACGACCTACGCGGTGCCGGTGATCGTCGTCTTCATGTCGTGGCTGTTCCTCGGCGAGGTGCCCGGCTGGCTGACGCTCCTGGGCGGCCTCATCTGCCTGGCCGGGGTCGCGGTGTCCCGGATGCGGGGCAAGGCGCGGCAGGAACCGGTGGACACCCGGCGGAGCCGAGCGACTGCGGAGCCGGACGTGTCGGCGGAGTCCGCGCAGTAAGCGGCGTCCTCCAAGTCGATCGATTCCGGATCGACTTGGAGGGAGCGCCGGCCACGCCCTCTTCTCCTGCGCATGCGCCCGACAGCCCCCTCATCCTCTGGTGCGGAGGGTGCAGATAATCCTGTGCCGAATGCGGGCTGCGCATACCCCTATTGACGGTGCATCAGTGGGCGTGCGCGGCAGCGGGCCGATGGATTCCCCTCATGCCAATGGCGCGAACAAGGTGGGGTAAAACGCCCATCGAGAACATCCGCGACTGATCCGACAGTTGCATTTTTCCCGCCAGGAGCTACCATCGAGTGCGCAAAGGGTTGGTATTTGTATAGTAAAGACCTCTTGTTGCGTGCACTTCCTGCCATGGAGCTTGCGCTTGGGCAGCAAAGGGGGGAACAGGGGATCATGACTCGTTACGAGTTCAACGCGGGGGCGGCACTACAAGGGACCGGTACTGCCATCGGTCTTGCCGTCGCGGACGATTCCTTGCGGCGAAGACTCAAGCGCCTCTTCGCCTACGAAGGCTGGCATTCCGCATCGGCGGAGAGCATTCGCCGGCCTTCCGGATGGGATGTTCTTGTGGTGGATTCCGATCGGCTCGCGGAAGTCCAGCACCCGATCCCCGTTCTCGTGCTGACCTCCGAATCGGTCGCACCGCGCGTGGAGGACTGTGCGGCGGATGTGCGGGCCATCATGGACCACGAGGACCTGGATTCTTCTTTCCTGGCGGCCATCCGTGAGATCACGGCCGGGAACGGATGGGTCTCACCCACGCTGGTACGCACCCTGCTGCGGAATTCGTCCGCGCATCCCCTCCGTGCGATGGGAGCCGTCGAGCGGATGGATCCATTTCAGCATGTCGAACTGACCTCCCGTGAGAGCGAGGTCGCGGCACTGGTGACACAAGGGATGAACAACAGTGAAATCGCTGCGGACCTCTATGTGGCGGAAAGCACGGTTAAGTTCCACATGTCGAACATTCTGCGCAAGACGGGACTGCGCGACCGCAGCCAGCTCGCGGCACGCAGCGCCTCGCCCTGGGGCATCGACACCTGAGGGGACGAACTGGGCGTACGTCGGCGGCTGACACA